>JBAYOZ010000006.1:0-21684 GCA_041677965.1 Pusillimonas sp. | reverse complement strand
CGTCGGCAATCTGGCCCACGCCTTGCTGCTGTTCGTTACTGGCTGCGCTGATTTCACGCATGATATCGGTAACGTGCTGGATGCTTTGCACAACTTCCGACATGGTGGTGCCGGCACGATGAACAAGTTCGGTACCGCCCTCAACACGCTGGACGCTGTCATTGATAAGTTCGCGAATCTCTTTGGCCGCGGCAGCGCTGCGCGCCGACAGGTTGCGTACCTCTGAGGCGACGACAGCAAAGCCTTGCCCGTGCTCGCCAGCACGCGCAGCCTCGACTGCCGCATTCAGTGCCAGGATATTGGTCTGGAACGCGATGCTGTCAATGACGCTGATGATGTCGGCTATGCGTCGTGAGGAATCATTGATGCCTTGCATGGTGCTGACCACTTCGGACACCACCTGGCCGCCACGTTCGGCCACGGTACTGGCTTGTGCTGCCAACTGGTTGGCCGTGCCGGCGTTATCGGCGTTCTGGCGCACCGTGGCTTCAAGTTCTTCCATGGAAGCTGCGGTCTGGGTCAGTGCACTGGCCTGGCTTTCGGTACGTGCGCTAAGGTCCTGGTTGCCCTGCGCAATTTGGGCGCTGGCTGATGCCAGGCTGTAGGCATCGGCCCGAACGGTACTTACCACGCGGGTCAGGCCTTCGGTGATCTTGTTGATCGAGCCCATCAGATGGCCGATTTCATCTTGCCGGTCGATGTGCATTTGAACGGTAAGATCGCCGGTGGCAATGGTTTCAGCCACTGTGCCAACCGCATCTACCGGCTTGACGATAAGGATTTTGATCAGCCAGTACCAAAGTACTGACACCAGCACCAGTGCGGCCAGGCCGATAAAAATGAAGGTGTTGATCAGGGAGGTGATGTCGCGGGTGTATTCTTCAGAGTACGTGCCGCCGGCGATGATCCATTCCCAGGGCTCGTAGTAGGTAAAGGCGACCAGCTTGTCGCGTGGTGCTGTTTCACCCAATGCCGTGTTGATCCAGGGGTAATGCATGTAGCCTTCACGCTGTTGCATCAGTTCGCGGATGAACTCGTGGCCGTTGGCATCTTTGGTGCCAAGAATGTTTTCCCCTTCTTGCGCCGGGTGAATAACCAGTTCGCCGTACTTTGGGCCTTCGGCAGCGTCAAGCACGTAGTAATAGCCGGTTTCGCCAACTTTCATGGCCCGGATCTTGTCTTTGAGGGTGGTCAGGAAGTCAGAGAAGTCAAGCCCGACGAAGGTCACGCCGACAACCTGGCCTTTTTCCATAATGGGTTCATAGTGCGTCATGTACTGGCGGCCGAACAGCTCAGCCAGGTCGGTATGCGACTGGCCTGCAATTGCGGCGATATAACCCGGGTTTTGCCGGTCGAGCAGTGTGCCGACCGCACGTTCGTTTTTCTCGTTGACCAGCGAGGTTGTGATGCGAACAAAGTCGTTATCGACCCGCGCCATAATTGTTGACATGGCACCGGTGGTGTTGCGGAACTGGTCAACCAGGTCGTAGGTTTCGTTGATGACAAAACCGTCATGCAAAAAGACCGGTGCCTTTTGCCCGTTGATTTCCATGAATGCCGGCGAAATATCAAGTCGGCCACCCAGTTGTTTTTGCAATGCCTCAGAGATATTGCGTGTTCTGACCCGAAGGTCGTAGTCGGAAGCTGCAATCAGGTCTTTGAGCATGGTGCTGCGAACCATCATTTCGCGTTCTTCGCGCGATTCTATGGCGCTGGATACTGAGTAACTGATCAGGGAAATCAGTGCGCCGGTCAAAATGGCGACAAGCACAAAATTGGTGATCGAAAGTTTCAGCCCCAGCCCCAGGCGTCTCCAAAGCATTGTCATAAGCGTGATTTATCTCGTGGTTATGGTTATCGACCCGGGCTGATGTCAACCCGAAAGCACGTGTTTTATATGGGATGCGTAAGCCGCGCGCCGCAATCGGGCAACGACTTGCAGTGTGTGACATCCTGGTCGGCAATGGTAACAATAACGATCAGGAAGGTACAGGAGGGGGAGGGATATATGTGGTGCGTCCAGCCGGAATCGAACCGGCACGCCCAAAGGGCGAGAGATTTTAAGTCTCTTGCGTCTACCAATTCCGCCATGGACGCGAAGGCCGACATTATGACACAAATAGGCCTGAATCCCTCACCGGATCTGCGTTGCGGGGTTGGCACAAGCCTGTTGGCGGGGTGTATGCAAGGCTGAAACGCTTGTCGGGGGCGCGTACAGGTTTCATAATCGCGGCTTCGGCCTGTTGAAGCGGGCCTGAGTCGCATGGCGGCAAAATTCAAACGTGCATTAAATACAGGGTGTAACCATGAATGTGATTGTGATTGGCTCGGGCATCAACGGCCTGGTATCAGCCACCGAGCTGGCGCTCAAGGGCCATGCCGTAACCGTACTCGAGCGGCTGGACAGGCCGGGCGGGGCGGTGCGAACCGAGGAACTGACGTTACCGGGCTTTCGCCACGACGTGGCCGCCATGAATTTGTCGATGTTTGCGGGTTCCGGTTTCCATAAGTCGCATGCCGAAACGCTGGCTGCTCATGGTCTTGAGTTCGTGCCGGTCAACCGTCCTTTTGCCTCTGTTTTTCCGGGTGGCGACTATTTCGGTGTCTCCACCGATCTTCAGGAAACCTTATCGACGATACCCAACCCTGAAGATCAGGCCGCATGGCAGGCTGGCCTCGACGGGTTTCCCGCCAGGGCCGGGGCATTGGTGTCATTGTTGTCGGCGCGCATGACCAAAGGGGGTCTTGCCAGGGCGGGCTGGCAGTTGCTGCGCAGCCAGGGGGTTGATGGCACGCTTGATCTGTTGAAGTTGCTGGTGTCTTCGCCCAGAAACTGGGTTGAACAAAACTTTGCCGACCCACGGTTGCACGCCGCGCTCGCCACCTGGGGGCTACACCTGGATTTTGCCCCGGATATTTCGGGCGGCGCCATTTTTCCTTACCTTGAAAGCTTCGCCGGGCAGGCAATGGGCATGGTGATCGGCAAAGGCGGTGCAGATACGGTAACGCGGGCATTGGTCAAGGTCATCGAGTCCCGTGGCGGGCAGGTTCGCTGCAGTGCCGAAGTGGCACGTATCGATGTGCAGTCGGGCGTGGCCAAGGGCGTTGTGTTGGCTGGCGGCGAGTCGCTGCCGGCTGATCGTGTGATTGCCAATGTGGCTCCGGGCATCTTGATGCAACTCTTGTCAGGGCAAACAGCCGACCGGCGTTTCGATCGTGGCATGAAGCGTTTCAGGCATGCGCCAGGCACCATGATGATTCATCTGGCATTGTCTGATTTGCCAAACTGGCAGGCCGAGGCGTTGCGCAAGTTTGCCTATGTTCATATCGGGCCTACGCTGGATGATCTGTCGCGTACCTATCAGCAGGCGATGGCGGGGGTGTTGCCCGATGCGCCGGTGCTGGTGGTGGGCCAGCCCACGGTGTTTGACGCGTCGCGTGCCCCCGAAGGCAGGCATACGCTATGGGTGCAGGTGCGTTGCTTGCCCGCAGAAATCCGTGGCGACGCTGCCGGACAGATTCAGGGGTGTCATTGGCATGACATCAAAGAGGCGTACGCAGACCGGGTAATTTCACAGATTGAGCAGTACGCCCCGGGCCTGGGCGGCCAGGTGCTTGCCCGGCATGTTGTGTCTCCGCTTGACCTCGAGGCCGAAAACCCCAATCTGGTTGGGGGTGATCAGGTTTGCGGGTCGCATCATTTGTCGCAGAATTTCCTGTTCCGTCCTGTGCGTGGTTTTGCCGATGGTCATACGCCGGTAAAAGGGCTGCATATGGTGGGTGCTGCCGTATGGCCGGGTGGTGGTACGGGTGCCGGTTCAGGCTTTATGGTGGCTCAGGATTTACGCTGATTATCGGGTAAACACCAGTGGGTAGTTCAATCTTCAACCTTTAATATGTAAAACGAAATACGGTTATGCGGTTTGTAAGCAAAGTTACCAGGCGCAAAGCCATCGTCACCCACTAAAGGAAGCTACCCATGACACACACCAGACGCGACTTTTTGCAGCTTGGCATTGCCGCTGCAGGCGTTTCAGCCATCGGCATGCCAGCCTTTGCCCAGCAAACGGGTAAAGACCTGGTCATTGCCTACAGTACCGGTATCCCTAGCTGGGATCCAACAACGGGCCCGAACGGTGTCAGCCCCAAGATCCAGGCATTGTATCTCTCTGTTTTCGATCACTTTATTCATCAAAATGCCGACCTCAGCTTTGCGCCCGGCATTTTGACTGAATGGGGTTTTACCGACAACAACACCAAGGTACGCATGGTGGTGCGCGAGGGCGTCAAGTGGCACGACGGCTCCGACCTTACTGCAGAAGATGTGGCCTGGTCACTGCAGCGCGCCGGCGACCCGGCAACCGGCAACCCGGGCAATTTTGTCTGGAAAAATCTCACCAATATCCAGGTCAATGGCAACGTGGTTACCGCAGATCTGACCCAGTTCGAACCCACTATTTTCAAATGGATGGGGTTCCTGACCGGTTACGTCATGCCCAAGGCCTACTACGAACGTGTGGGTGCTGAAGGTTTTGAAAAGGCCCCGATTGGCAGTGGCCCCTATAAGGTTGATGCCTACGAGCGTGGTGCTTACGTGCGTCTGGTTGCCCACAAAGATTACTGGGGTCCCAAGCCGGCATTCGACGTTGTCACCATCAAGTTCGTGCCCGACGCCGCCAGCCGTGTGGCTGAAGTCGAATCGGGTAACGCGCATGTCACCATGGAAATTCCGTACGAAGAGTACGACCGTCTGCGCAAGAAGCCCGGTCTCAAGGGTGAGGCTTTCCCGATCGCCGACATCGGCATGATCTTCCTGAACGACATCGGTCCGATGCTCGACAAGAACGTTCGTCTGGCGGCCCACCACGCAATCGACAAAAAACTTATTGTTGATCGTTTGCTGCGGGGTTATGGGGTGCCTTTGTCAACGCTTGATGCGCCCGAATACGATGCATTTGATCCTGCGCTCAAGTTTGAATACAACCCTGAAAAAGCCAAGGAACTGCTGGCCGCATCAGGTTATTCGCCCGAAAAACCCGTCAAGTTCAAGATTCAGACAACGCGTGGTTACAAGCCCAAAGATTACGAGATGATCCAGGCGATTGTCGGTATGTGGCGTCGCGTCGGCATCGAGGCCGAAATCGAAATCTACGAAATGGCCAAGCACTTTGAGCTGCGTCCGGCTGACGCGTTGGCTCCGGCTGCCTTCTACAACTGGGGCAATGCCATTGGCGATCCAACCACATCAACCGGCCACTCGATGTTCGGCCCCTCGCCACACTCGGTCTGGGATTCGCCCGACCTCATCGAAAAAATTGCTCCGTTGTGGGTAATTGCCGATGAAAAAGAGCGTGTCAAGGGCTGGCGTGATGTCAGCGAGTACATCATGCAAAACGGTTATGTCATTCCGTTGATCCAGTATGTCTTGCCTGTCATTCACTCTGACAAGGTCGTGGTGCCACCAAACGCCGCCGGCGACGTTACACCGCAGTCAATCAAACCGGCCTGATACGTACCAGGCTGTTGTGGGCGGCTCCGTGTGGGTCGCCCGTTCATCTGTTCAACAACTTCGCTGCATCCATGTTGAAATCCATATTAATGCGCCTGGCCACGATGATCGTGACGCTGGTAGGTGTCGCTATTGTCGTTTTTATCCTTATTCGCGTGGCACCGGGCAACCCGATTGCCATGATGATTTCGCCCGGAGCAACCGAAGCCGACATTGCCCAGCTAACGGCACTGTACGGGCTCGACAAGCCGCTTATCCAGCAGTTCTTCATCTGGGCGGGCGGTGTGCTGCAGGGTGATTTCGGTACCTCCATCAGTTTCAAGCAGCCGGTGTCATTACTGGTGCTTGAACGTTTGCCTGCCACCCTGGAACTTTCCATTCTTGCCCTGTTGATTGCGCTGGCAATTGGCGGTTTCACCGCGGTGCTGGGTGCCAAAGAACGTGGGCGTACCCCCGAGGCAGCCGTTGATCTTTTCAATGGCGCAACCCTGTCAATCCCTGACTTTCTGTGGGGGTTGTTGCTGATTCTGCTGTTCGGTGTGCTGTGGCCGGTGTTCTTTATTTCGGGTCGTATTTCGCCGTCGCTTGATCTGGGCTTCACCACCAATTTCTATTTTTTTGAAGCCTTGCTTCGGTTGCGGTTTGATGTGCTGCACGATTTGCTGGCGCACATGCTGATGCCTGCACTTTCGCTGGCGTTACCTTTGGCCGCGATTATTTCGCAGTTGCTCAAGCAAAGCCTCAAAGATGTGCTTCAGCTTGACTACACCGTGCTGGCGCGTGTCCGTGGGTTCACCGAAACCCAGGTCATTCTGCGTGAAGCCTTGCGCAATGCGGCGTTGCCCACACTGACGTTGGTGGGCGTCCAGTTCACCTTCCTGATCGGCGGCACCGTCATTGTCGAACGACTGTTTGCCTACGAAGGGCTGGGCAATATGGCAATTGATGCCGTTATCAATCGTGATCTTCCGCTTATCCAGGGCATCGTCCTGATGTTTGCCTGCCTGTTCATTCTGGTGAACCTGGTGGTCGATCTTTTGTATACCTTCCTGAATCCGAGATTGCGTCATGGCTGAAGCAACTGTAAATGCCGTTCCCTCCGAGCCACGGGCGCGGTATCGTAAAAAGAATCTGCGGCTCTGGCTGTCGGCCTCATGGCTGGTCCTGGTCGCCCTGATTGCCATTCTGGCACCTTTGCTGGCGCCGCATAATCCGCTAGAGCAAGACCTCATGCTCGAGCGTTTGCCGCCGATTGGTTTTTCGGGCTACGAGGCTGGCTACTTTCTGGGCACCGACAGCCTGGGTCGCGATGTCTTGTCGCGTGTCATGTATGGGGCACAAATTGCCCTGACGGTGGCCTTGGTCGCTGCCACTGCGGCTTGCGTTTTTGGTTCTGCGCTGGGCTTGCTGGCAGGTTATTTTGGCGGCTGGGTAGACCGTGTCGTGTCCCGTCTGATCGAAATCTGGATGGCTTTCCCGCCTGTCTTGTTTTCTATTTTGCTGGTGGCTGTGCTTGGGGCCGGCTTGACCTCGGTGATTCTGGCCATTGCCATTATTGACTGGACGCGTTTCGCCCGTGTGATCCGTGCAGAAACCATGGTGCAGGCACGTATGGACTACGTACAGTCGGCCCGTATTGGTGGTGCGACACGGTTGGGGACACTGGTGGGCGAGGTGGTGCCCAACGTGCTGCCAACCATTATTGCCCTGTTGTCCCTTGAAATGGGTGTTGCGGTAATTGTTGAAGCCATCCTGAGCTTCGTCAACTTGTCGATCTCGTCCGACTCGCCAACCTGGGGCGGCATGATCGCCGAAGGCCGTGCAACTATTCACTTTGCCTGGTGGGTGCTGGTTGTTCCGCTGGTTGTGCTTTTCCTGACCGTGCTGTCATTCAGCCAGTTAGGCGAGGGCCTGAAAGATCAATTTGACCCGTTGGCAAGGTAAGTATCATGACATCAGAACAATTGAATCAACCGGACGATGTCCGTAAACCTACCCTCGAAGTCAACGGGTTGAATGTGGCCTTGCGTGGCGGGCCACGCCTGCTGCGTGACGTTTCGCTTACCGTGTACCCCGGCGAAGTTCGGGCCCTGGTGGGCGAAAGCGGTGCCGGTAAAAGCATGATTGGCAAGGCTGTACTGGGGGTGTTGCCCACCAGCACGCAAATTACGTCGGGCAAGATTTTGCTGCATGGCGAAGACCTCGGGCAATCAAGCCCGGCCCGACGCCGCCAGACGGTAGCCTCAGCGGCCTCCCTGATTCCGCAAGACCCGCTAACGGCGCTTAATCCGTCGCGGCGCATCGGTGTGCAAATTACCGAACGTCTGGTCAAGCGCCTGGGCTGGAGTCGTGCAGATGCCGATGCACGCGCCCTTGAATTGCTTGAGCGGGTGCATATCCGCGACCCCCAACGGGTCATGGTGTCGTATCCGCACGAACTGTCCGGAGGCATGCGCCAGCGGGTATTGATTGCGGCAGCATTTGCCCCGCGCCCCAAACTGATTGTTGCCGATGAACCCACCACGGCTCTTGACGTTACCGTGCAAAAGCAGATACTGCGTCTTATCCGTGAACTGCAGGCCGAGTCGGGCACAGCCGTATTGTTCGTCACGCACGATATGGGTGTGGTGGCAAAGATCAGTCAGACGGTTACCGTGCTGTTTGCCGGGAAAATCGTTGAAAGTGCGCTTACGCGCGACGTGTTTGCCAACCCGCAGCACCCGTATACACGGGCGCTTATCGGGGCAACACCGCGCTATACCCACCCCGATGAGCCACTCAAGCCGGTTCCTCCGGAACTTATTACCAATCTGAAAAGGGAAATAGCCCTGGCCGATATGAACGGAGCTGCCCATGTCTGAGCCATTGTTTCAGGTCAAGGACCTTCACCTCTCCTTGCCCGACATGTCGCGCAAGAAGTTGTTCGGGCCCGCGCCACGCATCGAAATTCTGAAGGGTCTGACGTTTGATCTGCCCAAGGGTGAAATCGTTGGTATCGTGGGCGAAAGCGGGTCAGGCAAGTCAACCCTCGGACGTGTTCTGGTGCGTTTGCTGTGGGCATCGTCGGGCCAGGTTTTATTCCGCGGGCAAGATATCGGCCGGTTGCCCGAAGACCAGATCAAGCCATTGCGTCGTGACCTCCAAATGATTTTCCAGGACCCGATGTCGTCGCTTAACCCGCGCCATACCATCGGTCATATTGTTGCAGCGCCAATCGATCGTTACGGCTTTCGCGACTCGAAAAAGCTGGCGCTTGAAGCCCTCGAGCGTGTCGGCTTGCCCGGTTCGTTTGCACAGCGCTATCCGCACGAATTGTCGGGTGGGCAGCGCCAGCGTGTGGGCATCGCACGGGCCATCGCCTTGAACCCGGCATTCATTCTGGCCGATGAAATTGTGTCAGGGCTGGATGTTTCCTCGCAGGCACAGGTGCTGACGTTGTTGCAAGACCTTGCAGCCGACATGAACCTGACAATTGCCTTCATCAGTCATGATTTGTCGGTGATTCGCACGGTTTGTTCACAAGTGATCGTGCTCAATCATGGCGAGATCGTTGATGCCGGCCCGTGCGAACATGTGTTCAATGCGCCGCAAAGCGACATTACCCGAACCCTGATTGATGCCATTCCACTGCCCGAACTTGATGACAACTGGCTGGAACAGGTGGCCCTCGATGATGTTTAAGAAGCCCGCGGTTCGCAAATAGTGTTGGTGTAACGTTTCGGGCGATGTCAGATTTGCTTGCACAGTAACGGTTCGTGGTGCTGTGCGACAAAATGAAATCAGGGTAAGCTGAACGGAAGTAAATTATCCGTTCAGCTACTTTTAAGCGCGTCAGGCCCACCATGCTCACATACCGGTTTTCATCATGCTGGTCATAGACCTGGTCAAGAACGTTGCACTTCTGGTTGCGCTGGTTGTGCTGTTCCAGGTCACCATCCCGTATCGGGCACGTAACGCCCGCCATGGCAAGGCCGTGTTCGGCATTTTGCTCGGGGTGGGTGGCTTGCTCGTCATGTTGACGCCGGCTGATTATGGCAATGGCATCATTTTTGACAGCCGCACCATTTTGCTGTTTGTGGGGGCTGTCTTCGGGGGGCCATGGGTAGCGGCTATTGGTGCACTTATTATGGGTGCATATCGTTGGTCGCTTGGTGGCAGTGGCGTATGGGTTGGTCTGTCCACCATTGCCATGTCAGGTATTGTGGGCAGCGTGTATTATTTCTGGCGGTTACGCACCGGGGCCGGCATTTCGGCCATGCAGGCCTGGCTTGGCGGGCTGGCAGTGCATGTCGTCATGCTGCTGATGTTCCTGCTGTTGCCCGGCGGTGTCGGCGTTGCAATCGTCAGGGAAATCTGGCCTGCAATTTTGCTGGCCTATCCGTTGGCCACAATGGTGGTCTGTCTGCTCTTTCAAGATTACGATCAGCGCGAGCGTGACCGCGAGCGTCTGCGCCGCCTGGCCTACTACGATGGCCTTACTGGTTTGCCCAATCGCCAGTTCATGGTTTCACGTATTCAGCAGCAGCTTGAAGCGGCTGTTCTGAACGCCCGTTACGGGGCCCTTATCCTTATCCATCTCGACCGTTTTTCTCGCTACAACGATGCCCGCGGGCACGATTTTGGCGACCGCCTGTTGATGCAGGTGGGCAAGCGCCTTAAAGCGTGTACTACAGGCGAAGCCGAACTGGCACACCTTACCGGCAGCGAGTTCCTGGTCTTGTCAGAAGGCCTGTTCGATTCCCGCGCGGTTGCGGGTTCTGAAATAAGCAGTCTGTCAGGGTGTCTTCGTGATGTCATGACGCAGCCATTCGACATTGATGGTATCCGTATATCGGTGCTGTCCAGTATTGGCATCAGCTATTTTCCGGTTTCTGAAACGGATACAGCAGGCGAGGTATTGCGTCGTGCTGATACAGCCATGCACAGGGCCAAGGTCAATGGCGGGAATTGCAGCGTGATCTACGAGAGCTCGATGTCCACCGTTGCCGAGCGTCAGTTTCATCTCGAGCGAGAGTTGCGCGCAGGCGTGCCGGCCGGCCAGCTGCGAGCCTATCTTCAGTCGCAGGTTGATGCCAGTGGGCGTATTGTCGGGGCCGAGGCCCTTGTGCGCTGGGAGCATCCAGAACTTGGCCTGGTATCGCCCGCGTCATTCATTCCACTGGCTGAAGAAACCGATCTTATTGTCGAGGTTGGTAACTGGATGCTTGAGCGTATCTGCACGTTGCTGGGCAAGGGGGCGTTTCCGGACACTGAAGGTTTTCGCGTGTCCATCAATATCAGTCCCCGGCAATTTCATCAAAGCAATTTTGTTGCGCATGTGCAAAAGACGTTGGCCCGAACCGGCGCATTGCCATCGGCGTTGACTTTTGAGGTTACAGAAAGTGTCCTGATCAATGACGTTAGTGAAGTCGTTAAAAAAATGAAGGTGCTCAGTGCCATGGGTATCCGTTTTTCGCTGGATGATTTCGGTACCGGGTATGCGTCACTGACTTATGTCAAAGACCTGCCAATTCATGAATTGAAAATCGACAAGGCGTTTGTGCATGAGGCCCCTGTCAATTCAGACAGTGCCGCGTTGGTTGAATCCATTCTTGCTGTGGCAAAGCACATGAAGCTGGTGGTGGTTGCCGAAGGGGTGGAAACCCCTGAACAGGTTGATTTCTTGCGGTTGCGCGGGCACGACGTTGTGTACCAGGGCTATTTGTACAGCCGCCCTCAAGCGGCAGAGGCCTGGCTTGATGCAGCTAAAAGCAGCCCCCCGGCACCAGGTGTTTCGGCGGCGGGGGGCAATGACACCTAAGCGTGCAACCGCTTATTTTTGGGGTGCCTTGGCATAACGCAGGTAAGGCAGCTTGATGTCAATGTTGCCGAATTTTTCTTTGGCCTGCTCATCGGTAAGGCTCAGGGCAACGATAACGTCCTGGCCAGGTACCCAGTTGGCCGGTGTGGCGATAGGCACGCCGTCGGTTGCCTGGATGGCGTCAAGGGCACGCAAGATTTCAGCGAAGTTGCGGCCTACCGACATCGGGTACGACATGGTCAGACGGATTTTCTTGTCGGGGCCAATGATGAATACGGTACGCACGGTGGCGCTATCGGCAGGGGTACGCCCGTCGGGCAGGTAGGCATTGGCCGGCAGCATGTTGTACAGCTTCGACACTTCAAGCGACGTGTCATCAATAATGGGGAAGTCGGCAGGGGCACCGGCAACCGCTTCAATATCACGCTTCCATTTCACGTGCTCTTCTACGCTGTCTACTGAGACACCCATAACCTTGGTATTGCGCTTGGCGAACTCGGGGGCCAACTGTGCAACCGCGCCGAATTCGGTGGTGCAAACCGGTGTGAAATCTTTGGGGTGCGAAAACAGGATGGCATAGCTGTCGCCGATCCAGTCGTGCAGTGCAAGTTTCCCGGCAGTAGAGTCGACAGTGAAATTCGGAGCAATATCGTTGATGCGTAATGACATGGTTTGTCCTCGGTTGGTTTATGTATTTGACATCATATGGCTTTAGGGCCATAATTACATTTTTGTGTCAAATAATGACCTAGCCAGCAGTACCGGCCAGGTTCCAGCCAACAAGATACGCCAATGCCAAAAAAAAATCTTGACGCCCGTCAACAATCCCCGCTTGAAGCGTTACCTGTAGTTACGCTGAAAGACCTTCGCAAGCGGGTCGGGCAAACACAAGAAACCATGGCATTGGCGTTGGGCGTTGGGCAAGACACCGTTTCACGGCTTGAAAAGCGTAACGATATGTTGCTATCGACCCTGCGGCACTATGTCGAAGGCATTGGGGGGCAGTTGGCCCTGGTGGCCATGTTTCCAGGGCAACCACCGGTACAAATTGCGCATCACGACGAAAAAAAAACCAAGGCTTCGTAGGTCTGTTTTTCATAATTGCAGTCATGGCACAAACCAGGCTGCCTGCTATTTTTCAGCGCTGCCTGGGCGGCGCGTGTATTCAACAAGACAATGTTAACTACGCCGTACTACCTTATCGACAAGGCCGCGCTGCTGCGCAATCTTGAAATCATCAATACGGTACGCCAGCAGTCTGGCGCAAAGGTATTGCTGGCCCTTAAATGCTTTGCAACCTGGTCTGTATTCGACACCATGCGTCCATTTATGGACGGCACAACGTCGTCGTCGCTATACGAAGTGAAGCTGGGTTACCAGAAGTTCGGCGGGGAAACCCATGCCTACAGCGTGGCCTTTGCCGATCACGAAATTACAGAAGTGCTCGCCAATTGTGACAAGATCATCTTCAATTCGCTCAATCAGCTTGAACGCTTTGGTGCTGCCGCCCAGGGCAAGCCGATCGGGTTACGCCTGAACCCCGGGGTTAGCTGTGCCGGGTTCGATCTGGCTGACCCGGCCCGGCCATTCAGCAGGCTGGGCGAGTCCAGCCTGCAAAATTTGCTTGGTGTGGCCGGCCAGATCTCAGGCGTGATGATTCACAACAATTGCGAGAACCGTGACTTTGAGCGCTTCAATCAGTTGCTGGCCGATGTCGAGCAGCACTATGGCCCCTTGCTCAGGCAACTTGACTGGGTCAGCCTGGGCGGTGGCATCAGCTTTACCGCACCGGGTTATCCGGTGGCAGAATTTTGCGCGCGTTTGCGCCAGTTTGCCGATACCTGGGGTGTGCAGGTTTATCTCGAACCCGGTGAGGCCACGGTGCGGCATACCACCACGCTGGAAGTCAGCGTTCTTGACATCGGTTTTAACGGCAAGCCGCTGGCGGTTGTCGACAGCTCTACCGAAGCCCATATGCTTGATTTGCTTATTTATCGCGAAACAGCCCCATTGGGCGAGGGGCAGGGCGATCATGTGTACGAAATCTGCGGCAAAACCTGCCTGGCGGGCGACATTTTCGGCGAGGGTCGGTTCAGCAAACCCTTGACTGTTGGCGACCGCATTTCGATTGGCGATGCGGGCGGTTATACGATGGTCAAGAAAAATTGGTTCAACGGCATCAACATGCCGTCGATTGCAATCCGGGAAACCGACGGCTCAGTGCGGCAAGTCCGGGGTTTTTCATACGACGACTACGTTGCAAGCCTGTCGTAAGGCAGGCAAGGCAAGCTGGTTCGGTATGGCAAATAATGCCTTTTGGCGTATTAAAAGAGAAATCACATGAAACGTAACGTTCTCATCATAGGTGCCGGCGGGGTGGCCCAGGTGGTGGCACACAAGTGCGCCCAGAATAATGCGCTGCTTGGCGATATTCACATTGCCTCGCGCACGTTGTCCAAGTGCCTCGCCATTATTGAATCTATCCATGTGAAGGGCAGCATGCAGGTTGACGGTGTGCTTCAGGCGCATGCGCTTGACGCCATGGATATTGAAGCAACCCGGTTTCTGATTCGTGCCACGCGCAGCCAGATTGTCATCAATGTGGGTTCACCCTTTGTGAATATGTCGGTCTTGCAGGCCTGCATAGAAACCGGTGCGGCCTATATGGATACCGCCATCCATGAAGACCCGCGCAAAGTATGTGAAACGCCGCCTTGGTATGCCAATTACGAGTGGAAGCGTCGCGAGGCATGTTCCAAAGCCGGTATTACCGCTATTCTGGGCATCGGCTTTGACCCTGGTGTGGTCAATGCCTACGCGCGTTATGCCATTGATCATCACTTTGACAGCGTTGACTCCATTGATATTATCGATATCAATGCCGGCAGTCACGGGCGTTACTTTGCCACCAACTTTGACCCTGAAACCAATTTCCGTGAATTCACCTCAACGGTATGGTCATGGGAAAACGGCGCCTGGAAAGCCAGCCAGATGTTCGAGCATCGTAAAGAGTGGGACATGCCGGTAACCGGCAAGGGGGTTACCTACCTTACCGGGCACGACGAGTTGCACTCTATGTCGGCTAATCTGGGCGTGCCGAACATCCGGTTCTGGATGGGCTTTGGTGACCATTACATCAATGTGTTCACTGTACTTAAAAACCTGGGGTTGCTGTCAGAGCAGCCGGTTCGCACGGCACGCGGTCAGGACATTGTGCCGCTTGAAGTGGTCAAGGCGGTATTGCCCGATCCGGCATCGCTGGCCCCCGATTACACCGGCAAAACCTGCATTGGCGACCTGGTCAAGGGGGTTCGAAACGGCCAACCCCACGAGGTGCTGGTTTATAACGTGTGCGACCATGCCGAAAACTACCAGGAAGTCGGCAGTCAGGCAATTTCGTACACCGCAGGTGTGCCCCCGGTGGCTGCTGCATTGCTTATTGCAGAAGGTACCTGGGACGTTGCCCGAATGGTCAATGTTGAAGAGCTTGACCCTGCGCCCTTGATTGCCCGTATGAACACAATGGGCCTGGTCACCCGCATCAAGTATGGTGACATTGATCAGGTGCTTGAACCCGATGTTGCGCCCGCAAAATCATTTGCAACGGCCGAGGTTCTGGAAGACTTCAAGTACGGTTAAGCGTCCAGGCGGCCATGCGGGTAATGCATGGCCGGCGGTAACTGGTTAGTCGTCGTGGGTGTTGTGCCCCAGCGCCGCACGTGGCGCTGACCAGTTTTGCTGCGACGAGTTGCCTTCGTAGCCGATCTTGAAGGCGGAGACCGACCGGTGCAGTTCAGAGGCCTGTTCGCGCAGGGCCTTGGTGGCCTCGGTGGTATCGCTGACCAGCGAAACGTTTTTCTGGATCATTTCATCCATGGCTGTAATCGCCTGGTTGATTTGTTGCAGACCGATCGACTGTTCCTGGCTGGCGTTGGAAATTTCCTGTACCAGAGATGTCATGGCGTCGTTGTTCTGAACAATTTCAGACATGCGTTGACCGGCATTTTCAACCTGGGTGTTACCCACCGTGACCTTGTCAACAGAGTCATTGATAAGTGTCTTGACTTCGTTGGCAGCAGAAGACGAGCGCTGTGCCAGGGCGCGCACCTCTGAGGCAACCACGGCAAAACCACGGCCTGCCTCGCCGGCACGGGCGGCTTCAACAGCAGCGTTCAGGGCCAGAATATTGGTCTGGAATGCAATGCTGTCAATAATGCCAACAATTTCGCTGATGCGTTCAGACGATTCGTTGATTTTGCGCATGGTTTCAACAACGTCGTGTACTGCTGTGCCACCCGCATGGGCCACTGTAGTCGCTTTTTGGGCCATGGTTTCGGCCGCCTTGGCGTTGCCCGCATTCTGCTGAACGGTGGCGGTCAGTTCTTCGGTAGCTGCCGACGTTTCGATCAGTGCCGCAGCCTGCTGCTCGGTGCGATCAGCCAGTTGTACGGCCTCGTCAGCAACGTGTACCGACTCTTCGGCGATGGTGTCAGCGCGCGCCTTGATCTGCGAGATCAGCTTGCGCAGATTGTCTTGCATATCACGCAGCTGGGCCAGCAAATGGGCAATTTCATCACGCCCTTGCGGGTGAATGTCGTGCGTCAGGTCGCCGTCGGCAATCCATTTGGCACTCTGGTTGGCGGCGGCCATGCCATTGCTTAAACGGCGCAGGCTAAGCACCATGAACACCGTCATGGGAACCGCACCCAGCAACACCACCAGTGTGAACAACAGTAATGCCGTATCAACGCGGTCTGCCGCTTCGGTCGCTTCGTAGTTGGCACGTTCCAGTTGATGGTTTTGCAGGGCATCAAGTGCTTTCAGGTTGGCGGAACCTTCGGTACGCCCGGCAACCAGGAAGGCATTCATGACGGCAGGTGAAAAGTCGTTGGCCTTGATGGCCTGCACGGCATCACCAATCTTGGTGCGCCAGGCATCACGTGCAACTTTGGCCGCCTGGGTCAAGCGCAGTTCATCATCGCCAACCACAAGGCTGTCAATTTTGGCCCACAGTTCACCCGCTTCTTTTTGGTTACTGGTAATGGCATCAAGGTGCAAGGCCGTGGGGTGGTCGTGCAAAGAAATAAGTGCGCCATTGGGGTCGTGCTGGAAGGCAAGCAATACGTTAAGTCGCGAATCGTAGAAGTTGGCGGTCAGTGCCCCAGCCATTTCTGCTATTTGCATGCGGTGATCATGCACCTGTACCAGGCTGTCGCGGCCTTTGATCAGGCCAGTAGTTCCGATAATCATGACAATGATGAAAATCAGCCAGTAAATGCCGACGACCAGCCACATGCGCAGGTTCAGGGTTAAACGATCTAACATTGTTGTCTTCAGTATAAAGTTGGCAATATTGCAAGTTTAGTAAGTAATAGTGACCGTTGCATAGCACCATCTGTTGTCGGCTTGATTAAAATCACCGAAAGCTGAAACCATCCTGAATTCAGGTTTGGGGTGTGGCCTAAAACACACAGCCCCTGCCACCATACACCGGCGCCAGGGGCTGTGTGCTGTTAACGTGCAAGGCGGCTTAGTCTTGACGGCTGGTTACTTCGACCAGGTGGTAGCCAAACTGGGTTTTGACTGGGCCTTGTACAACACCAACCGGTGCGCTGAACACAACTTCATCGAATTCGCGAACCATTTGGCCGCGACCGAACGTACCCAGGTTGCCGCCATCGCGCGACGAGGGGCAGCGCGAGTTGTCTTTCGCGACTTGCGCAAAATCGGTGCCGTTTTCAATGGCTTGCTTAAGTTGAAGGCATTGCTCTTCGGTGTCAACAAGAATATGGCGTGCTGAGGCTTGGGACATGCGGATTTCCTGAAAAATATAAAGTGAAGCTTCCCCCTGGGCGGCAAGCCTGCCCGAAGGGTCCGGCATGCAAGTTTACCCGAGGCTGTTCATGATGCAGTAAGCCAGCGTGTGATCCAGCGTTGGCAGGGTTGGCTGAGTCGGCCGTGAAGGCGGGTTTTAAATGAAACGGACCGAGTATTTTTCTTGAGTGCTTCTGGTCAGGTCGATAGAATCAGTGGTTCTCGTTGCAGTGGCATCTATTAAATACTGGTGCATTGCCCGGTAGCCGGGCCGGGCAGGACATCAATGTAGTAACGGTCTGGCCCGATTACACCGGCAAAGGCATACGGGTAGGCGTCATGGATGATGGTATCGACACAACACACCCCGACCTTATCCAGAATTTTCGCGCTGACCTGTCATGGGATCTTTTCCTGAATGCCTCCGGCGGTGGTGCGCTGCTGGAGGATGACAATCATGGCACTTCGGTTTCGGGGCTGGTAGGCGCTGCCCAGGGTAATGGCCTTGGGGGTGTCGGTGTGGCCTGGGATGCTCAGCTGGTGCTCAACCGCACACCACTTACTGACGAAGACCTGCTGCTGTCGTATCAGCGCGCTGTCGATCGTCTGATCGCTACAGATGCGCACATCTCAACCAACAGCTGGGGCCCGATGGTGACCCCGTTTGACCAACAGGAAAACCAGCAGGCCTACCAGGCGGGAGCACTGAAACTGGCCACAGAAGGGCGTGACGGTTTGGGCATCATCACCCTTTTTGCGGCGGGCAATTCCCGTGAAGAACGCCTGAACACCAACTACGATGCTGTGGACAATATCCCGTGGACAGTGGTTGTTGCGGCGGGCAATATCGATGGCACGATATCGTCGTATTCCACACCGGGCGCGTCGCTGCTGGTAACGGCACCCGGGTCAGATCCGGCCTCTATTGTCACGACTGACCGTCAGGGTACGTTGGGGTACAACATGGCGGAAGGGGTCGCGGGTAATTACACAGACACATCGGAAAGTGGTTTTAACGGTACTTCTGCTGCAACCCCGATAGCTGCCGGTGTGGTGGCGCTGATGCTGCAGGCCAACCCGCGCTTGGGCTACCGTGATGTCCAGGATATCCTGGTGTATTCATCCAGTCGCGCGGTATTCCTTGAGCAAGCCATCGACCAGGCCTTTAACGGGTCAACCGACTGGAATGGTGGTGCCCTGCTGGGCAGCCACGACTTCGGGTTTGGTCATATCAATGCCCATGCGGCAGTCCGGCTGGCTGAAAGCCGGGCGCATCAAAATACTGTAGCCAATCAGGTGCTGGGCCAGGGGGCGGTTGAGCAGGCCGCCTTAAGCGTCGGCGCTGGCCAGTCTGCCCAGGCCGTTGCCCGTTTCGACCAGGCCAGTCGCGTTGAGCAAATTACCGTGTCTGTTGACCTTGCCACAGAAACACTTGAAAACGTCACGATTGACCTCGTGTCGCCTTCAGGTTCGGTCAGTCGCCTTGTTGATCGGCCCCCGGTTGTCGAACCCGGCGAATATGAAGATATGCCATCCCCCCAACTGCCTGATCAACTGAATTACACGTTCAGTACCACCCGAAGCTGGGGCGAGCAGCTGGACGGGGTCTGGACGTTGCGTGTTGCCAACGAAGCCGGGGGCGATACGGTACAGATCAACGACTGGTCGATCAGCGCCTATGCCGCGGCGCCTGCTGCAACACAAATTTTCACTGACGAATTTGCCCGTTTTGCCAGCCTTCACGCCGACCGCACCACCGTGCGTGCCGATAACGGTCAGAACCTGAACCTGGCCGCGTTGACGACCAATACCGAAATCAATCTGTCAGCGTCACAGGCCAGCTTTGGCGGTGTTGCTGTCAATCTTGCCGATCCGGCCGCGTTCCGCGACGTATTTACCGGTGACGGCAACGACACCATCATTGGCAACAGCGCAGGCAACCTGATCATGGCCGGGCGTGGCAGCAACATTGTCGATGGCGGTGCGGGCTTCGATATTGCCCGTTTTATCGGTGACCGGTCGGGCTACAGCCTGGGCGCCGAGGGCGATGCGCTGGTTGTCAACAGCCTTGTGTTGTCGGGTGGCGGCAGCGATCAGGTTCGTGATGTCGAATTGCTGCATTTTTCCGATCAGGCCGTGCTGGCCAATGCGCCGTCGGTACAGGGCGGGCTGGTGTTTGACGAGGCTGCGTATTTACGCGCCTACGATGATGTGGCGCAGGCGATTAACACCGGTCATTTGTCCAGTGCCATGCAGCATTACCAGAACTGGGGCACTAATGAAGGTCGTAACCCTAATGACCTGTTCAATGAGTCATGGTATCTGCAACGCAACCCCGATGTCGCCGCAGCCGTGGCGGCTGAGCAAATTGGAAGCGGTTACGCGCACTACATGGCCTGGGGCTGGGCCGAAGGCCGTTCGCCCGCGGCCTGGATGAACGTAAACGCCTACCTGACAGAAAACCCCGACGTAGCCCAGGCTAACGTCAACCCTATGGCGCACTATCTGATGCACGGGTACGCAGAAGGGCGGGCGTTGCCGTCGTGGTCGGCCGAGTTCTGGGCCACATAAGCGGGTTGCCTGGCTTTATCAACGCAAAAGATCCGGGCCGCAGCACCGGATCTTTTGCGTTAAGACGTGGGTTGAACGTCAGAAAGCCCAACGCACATTAAGGCGGCCATCAATAGCCTTGTAGCCATTGCCCAAACGGCCGGTGACATCAAAACCCAATGACAGCGTTTCAGAACGTCGCCATGTCAGGCCGGCCCCGAGCGAAGCGCTGTTGCGGGGCAGAATGGCATTTTTGGTGTCAAATGACTGGCCCGGCAGCGAGGCGAAACGAGCGGTCTGGACAACATTACGGTCTAGCCATTCGCGGTCCCAGCTGGCGAAAGCGTACGCATCCAGCGCACTGCCGTCATCAAGCGTATGACGCCAGATGGCGTCAAGGCCAAGGCTTGAACGCAGGGCATCAACTGACTGGCGCTCCAGCGCAAGGCGGGTTGCCTTGTCACCAGACTCGTCCAGGCCGGGACGTGACGCACGGGTATACGCCAGGCTGACAAAGGGTCCGGCCGACAGCGCCGGCGTCAATTGCCAGCGATACCCGGTGCCAGCGTCCATTGAAATGCTCTTGCCGGTCCAGTCTGCGCCATGCGAGGCGCGGTAATTGCCCACCGACACGTTGCGGTTCATTTCGCCACGCTCAAGGCCCAGACGCAGGCCGCCGTGTGCATGAATGCCTGTGCGCAGATCGGGCTGATATTCAAGCAGAGCCCCCAGACCGAAAGCGGTTGATTTGCCTTTGCCCGTCAGAGGGTCGTCCAGCCTGACCGATTGCTCCGAGATGTCCAGATAAACCCCTGCCGACAGGGCGGGGTTGCTGTCCAGGGCCTTGCCCCCACCGATGACCAGACCGTAGGTCGTTGCGCGATAGCCTGTATGGGTGTCGCGTGTTTGTTGTTCGCCCTCGGCGCCGAAGATCTGGGCGAATCCCGTCCAGGTTGTGCCGGTCTGGCGCAGGCCCTGGCCAAAACCTTGACGGGCTGTACTCATGATGTCGCGGTCACGTTGCACTGACGCGGCCATCAGGGCGCTATACCCTCCGGGTGCCGCCTGGGTCAGGGTACGAGTGACCTCTGAGCCATCGGCCGCAGAAAAATCCAGTGCGCTGAACAAATGTTGTGCCGATGGCGCGCCGGCGTCGGCCAGCGCCTGGAGAGTCCGGGCAACGGCCAGGTCATTGCTGTTGCCGGCATGACGGGTGTAGGCATTGCCGGGCCGTGTGGCGGTCAGACGCCAGCGCTGCCCGCCTTCGCTGTTGGCGGAGAAGCTCAGGGTGGGGGAGGTGGAGGCGACACGCACGGCATCAAAGTTGCCGTTGATTGAGGAGGCCTCGATCAAGGAGCCGGTGGATACCGCCCAGGTGCTGGAGTACCAGTCGGGCTCTGCAGCAAGTTCGAGTGTACCGGCCAGATCGACTCGCCCGTTGACGGCGATGACGTCGTGTGTACCGGTCGCATCAAATTCGGCTTGCAGTCGGCCGGTGCTGGTCTGGCGGTAGTCACCGGTGACTGTCATGCGTCCGACCGAGTTGCCGGGAGCAATCGTGCCTGCATTTTCAAGTGCAGTACCGGGCGTCAGGTCGAAGTGCGCTGTGCCCGAAAGGGTTGCAGAAGGTTGTACCGTCGCTCCATGTACGGCATGACGTCCGGTCAGACGGGTGTGACCGCCGTCGAAGGCCAGTGTCAGGTTGGTGCTGCCGCGAATGTTGCCCGCGTAGGCCATAGCGAAACCGGTGTCTGCCAGGGGCGTTGCCTTGCCTTGAGCATCGGCCTTTTTCCCGAACGACAGGGTGGTCAGGCGCAAATTGCCATTTTCATCCCGTTCGTTGTAACGCGACACAATATCGCCTTCAATACGGGCTCCGTCCATCAGGTTGACCTGGCCAACGTAGGCATTGCCCGAAATGTAGATGGCCGCCTCGCGTCCGGCGATACGCCCGGAAATATCGGCCTGGCTGACCAGTGGCCCCTGCAGTTCAGGCAGAAGCGGGGCAGGG
>JBAYOZ010000005.1:0-22329 GCA_041677965.1 Pusillimonas sp. | reverse complement strand
TTTACTGATTTTGATATTGCACCTGAAACGCTTGCGCTGGCTCGACGCATGGTTGAAGACGGTGAAGTAGACGCCCTGGTTCCAGAACGGGTGTGGCGTGAAATCAGCAAGGGGCTCACAAGCGACAGCCCCCTGCGTTTGTTCGAGGTGCTGGCGGCTACCGGTGCATTGGCCCGTGTGATGCCCGGGTTCGTCATGGACCCGCAACTGGGTGATCGTCTGGCCTGTGCCGTTGCGCACAGGTTGACGTTGCCGGCACATTTTGCGCTGGCCTGTCTGGCATCGCCTCAGCCCGAACTGCTGGCGCGGCATCTTAAAGCGCCGACTGACGTAATTGATTTTGCCCGTTTGTTGCCCCTGGCCGTGCAAGGGCTTGACCAGCCTCTGGCTGCTTCAGCCGTGCTTTCTCTGGTCGAACAGCTTGACGGTTTGCGCAAGCCCGAACGGTTCACTGATCTGGTTCAGGCGGCGGCTTGCGTACTGCCGGATGATTTTGCAAATACCCTGCTGCCACGCTGGCTGCAGGGGTTGCAAACGGCAAGGGCTGTTGATGCCGGCGCTGTGGCCCGGGCCTGCGCCGGGCGGGCGGGTGATATCAAGGCGGCGGTCAGGGCGGCCCGGCTTGAGGCCTTGCTGCAGTTACTGCCGCTCAAAGACGGTCGCGGCGATCACCCTGCATGAAACCGGTCAGCGGCCCGTCAATGCCCTGGCCAATCGCCAGCACCTTGAATAATTCCCCCATTTCGGCTTCCGAAAGCAGTTTTTGTACGGGCCCCATGGCGCGGGCGTGTTCGACCGGGTCTGACAGGTCGACGGTGCTGACCAGGTCGGCCAGCCCGCAGTTGATCAGGAACCGGGCCTGTGTGGTGTAACCCAGCACCTCCATACCTCCGGCCAGGGCGGCATCCGCCATGGCGGTAAAGTCAATGTGTGCGGTAATGTCTTGCAAGCCCGGGTATAGCAGCGCATCAGCGTGGGCATGGTGCCGGTAATGGCACATCAGTGTGCCTTCAGCGCGTTGGGGGTGGTAGTACTCGTGCCGGGGGAAGCCATAGTCGATCAACAGCGCGGCCCCTTTGTGCAGCCAATCGCCCAGGCCTGTCACCCAGGCCTCGGCTTGCAGGTTCAGTTCCGAGTGGTATCCCGGCAAGGGTGGCATCCGCTCACTGACCGTTTTTTGCAGGCGCGGTGAGGCCGGGCGTCTGGCCAGTTCAAAACCATTTGTGTTGACGACCCCGATTTCCATGACCTGGCCGTCCTGGTTCCATTCGAACAGGGTGACAGGCATGGCGTCGAGCACTTCGTTGGCAACAACACAGCCCTCAAAGGCATGAGGCAGCTGTTCAACCCATTCGATATTGGCGCCCAGACCGGCAAGGCGCGTTTGTTGACGTTCCCTGAGGTCGGCAGAGACATCAAGGATCTGGTAGACCGGTTCAATGCCCAGTGTTCGCAGGGCCGGGATCAGTGCTGCGGCCAGCGCGCCTGAGCCGGCACCAAACTCAAGGACGTGATTCGACCCGGCCTCGCGTAATACCTGCGCAACTTGCCTGGCCAGCGCCTGACCGAACAAGGGCGTCAGTTCAGGGGCTGTGGTGAAGTCGCCCGTGGTTCGGGAGGAACCGAATTTTTCGCTGCCCGCGGTGTAGTACCCGAGACCGGGAGCGTACAGGGCGTGTTGCATCCATTGATCAAACGGTAAAAACCCACCTGGCGCCGCCTGAATGCAGTGGTGCAGATGGCGTGTGACAGTGTCCAGATGGGCCTGTGCAACGGGGTCGGGTTGGGGCAGGTTGGATGAGGGCATGTGGGCAGAAGGTGTTGGTGCGGCCTGTGGCAGGGTTGTGGTTATTGATGACGCCGTTTGTGTCGCATCGGGTTCAGGTACGGCTGCTGCGGTTTTCAGGGTTTCGATGCCGGTTTGGGTTGCCGCCCCGGGTGTGTTGATCGGCGCCTGCTCTGGCTTACGTTTCAATACGTGCAGCGAATGCAGCATCGACACCATGAAGCCTGCCAGCAGCCCTGCGGCGGCAGCGACGACAAAATTGTCGAAGACAAACCACAGCACGACGGCCAGAAGTAAAGAAAGAAAAAACGGTTTTTGGGCCAGTTGTTTCATCGGCAGCCAATTCAAGAAAAATCGGAATTCGTGATGAACGAATTCCGATTGATGAAAGAGCCCTGATTTTACGCGGAATCAGGGCGTTGGGCGAACCCTCAGGCTGCAGCCATGGCCGTCCGTCCCAGTTTCTGGGCAACGGCAATTTCTGCAATATGTCGTCCCTGGAAGCGTGCGCCGTCCAGTTCATTTGTGCTGGGTTGGCGGCTGCCGTCACCGTTGGCAATGGTCGATGCGCCGTAGGGTGTGCCACCGGTGATTTCGTCGTTCGTGGTCTGACCCTGGAACGAGTAGGGCAGGCCAGCAATCAGCATGCCATGGTGCAGCATTACGGTGTGAAAAGACAGTAATGTGCCTTCCTGCCCGCCGTGCTGGGTGGCGGTGGACGTGAACACGCCGCCGACTTTGCCGATCAGTTTGCCTTGGGCCCACAGGCCACCAGTCTGGTCCAGAAAATTTTTCATCTGTGAGGCCATCATGCCAAAACGTGTGGGGGTGCCGAAAATAATGGCGTCATAGTCCGCCAGCTCGGCGGGCGTTGCAACAGGCGCACTTTGGTCGAGCTTGAAATGGCTGGCTTTGGCCACGTCTTCAGGAACGAGTTCAGGCACGCGTTTAACATGAACCTCGGTACCGCTAACGCTGCGCGCGCCTTCGGCGACCGCCTGGGCCATGGTTTCAATGTGCCCGTAGGATGAATAGTAAAGGACAAGTACTTTAGTCATTTTGGTGATTCCTTGGTGTTTAAGGGTCAAGAGGGTGTGCCGGAAGAGAGCGTCTAATGGCTGGCCCGGTGGTAATAAAAAACTGTGTTTCGGATGAGCCCGCAGCCATGTTCAGGGCAGGTCGAAGTAAAGAAACTCTGCATTCTGGCCATTGCTGAACGTCAGTTGCTGTTCGCTGGAAATGCGGGCTCCGTCACCGGCGCCCAAGGCCGTCCCGTTGATCTGTAAAGTGCCGCGTGCGACATGGACATAGCCGTGGCGGCCTTCGGGTACGGCTTGCACCACCGTTTCACTGCCGTCCAGCAGCCCTGCGTAAAGGCGGGCATCTTGCAAAATCTGCAACGAACCGTTTGCACCGTCCGGTGATACCACCAGTCGCAGCTGCCCGCGCTTTTCGTGATCTGCAAAGAACTTTTCCTGGTAGCGAGGCGCGGTGCCAGTGCGGTCGGGAGTGATCCAGATTTGCAGGAAGTGCACAGGGTGTTCGGCTGAGGCGTTGAATTCGCTGTGACGGATTCCGGCCCCGGCGCTCATGACCTGAACGTCGCCCGGCCGTATGGTGGCACTGGAGCCCATCGAGTCCTGGTGGGCCAGTTCACCGTCAAGCACATATGAAATGATTTCCATATCGCGGTGGCCATGTGTGGCAAAACCCCCTTTGGGTGCAACCGTGTCGTCGTTGATCACACGCAGGGCGCGCCAACCCATATGGGCCGGGTCAAAATATTCGGCGAAAGAAAACGTGTGGTAGCTGTTGAGCCAGCCGTGATTGGCGTGGCCACGGTCTTGAGCGTTACGGATTTCAATCATGTTGGACTCCAGCGAAAATGATTTTCAGTAGCAGTGTCGTCATTTTATTTTCTATAAAACAAATAAAAAAGCGCTATTATTTGATTGATTTAATCGAATTTTTAGATATTTATGATCATGCCAAGAACAACGCTAGAGCAGTGGCGTGCCTTTCAGGCGGTCGTCGAACACGGTGGGTACGCGCAGGCAGCGCACGCATTGCATCGAAGCCAGTCGTCCATCAGCTATCTGGTGGCCCGGTTGCAGGAACAGGTTGGCGTACCGTTGTTGGTCGTTGAGGGGCGCAAGGCTCAACTGACCGACGCAGGGCGAACCTTGCTGGTTCATGCTGGCCAATTGTTGGCTGATGCCCAAAATCTTGAAAAGATGGCGGCTTCGCTGGCAAAGGGGTGGGAAGCTGAATTGCGCCTTGTCGTTGATCAGGCGCTACCCAAAGAACTGCTGGCCAGGGCAATGCAGCAGTTTCAGCAACAGGCCCCCCAGACCCAGGTTGAACTGGTCGAGGTTGTATTGTCAGGTGCCGAAGAGGCCATTGTTGCCCAGCGTGCCGACGTCATGGTTGGGGCCTATGTCCCGACCGGCTATTTAGGCAGCTTGCTGATGGATCTTGAGTTCGTGGCTGTAGCCCACAAAGATCATCCGTTGCACGCGCTGGGGCGTAACATCGATGAAGACGACCTGAAACGGTACCGTCATATTGTGGTGCGTGACTCGGGTACGCTGAATCCGCGTGATGAGGGTTGGCTGGGGTCGTCCCGGCGCTGGACGGTCAGCAGCCTGCAGGCGTCCATAGAACTGATTGCGGGTGGGCTTGGGTTTGCATGGTTGCCCCGGCACATGGTTCAACCCTGGCTTGACAGCGGGGTGCTTCGGCCGCTACCCCTGGTTAAAGGGCAGCAGCGCAGGGCATCGTTGTATCTGGTGCTGGGTGGTGGTCACTCAACGCAAGCCGGGCCAGCAGCTCAGCTGCTGGCCCGGATGCTTGATGATGCGGTAAAGACGTTTAGCTTATGAGTAAAACGCCTGGCGACCGGTAGTTGGGCGCTTTACTGCACCACCCGCTGGCTTACCCGAAAATGCAGGGCGGGCACGGGCCGGACGCGCTGCCGTATCAGTGCCGCCGGCACGCTGTTCGCGCCCTTTGTAACCTTCCTTGCGACCTTCGAAAGCGGGCTTGTCGCCGAAGCGGGCTTCGCCTTTGCTGAATGCGGGCTTGTCGCTGAAACGACCTTCGCCTTTGCTGAAGGCGGGTTTGTCGCCGAAGCGGCCTTCGCCTTTGCTGAAGGCAGGCTTGTCACCGAAACGACCTTCAGGTTTGCCAAATGAAGGCTTGTCGCCAAAGCGGCCTTCCGGTTTGCCATACGACGGACGATCACCGAAGCGGTCGTCGGATTTGCCGGCATACGCGGGCTTGCCACCGGCATAACCGCCACGTGCGCCGTACGGTTTTTTACCGCCGGGCTTGCGGTCGGTGTAGGTCGGGCGCACGGTTTTCTTGGGCTCAAGGCCTTCAATCACTTCTGACGGAATGGGCTGACCAATGAAGTGCTCGATGCGACGGATCTTGTGGCGTTCAGAGTGTGTTGCCAGCGTAAAGGCCAACCCGTTATTGCCGGCACGACCGGTACGGCCGATACGGTGGGTGTAGTCTTCGGGCTGCATGGGCAGGTCGTAATTGATGGCGTGGCTGATGCCTTGCACGTCAATACCGCGCGCCGCAACGTCAGTGGCTACCAGAATGCGAAGCTTGCCTTTTTGCAGCAGGCCCAATGTACGGGTACGCTGGCGCTGGTTCATGTCACCGTGCAGGGCAGCGGCTGTGAAACCTTGCTCTGACAGGCGATCGGCCAGGTCATCAGCGCCGCGTTTGGTCGACGTAAAGACAATAGCCTGATCCAGTGTGGCATCGCGCAACAGGTGGTCGAGCAAACGCATTTTGTGGTTGTGGTCGTCTGCATACAGCAGGCTTTGCGTAATGTTGCTGTGTTTTTCTTTGTGGCCCGAGACCTCAATACGCTGCGGCTCGCGCATCATCTGGCTGGCCAGACGGGCGATGGAACCATCAAGGGTTGCCGAGAACAGCAGTGTCTGACGTGTCTTGGGTGTGCTGGCGACAATGGTTTCAATGTCTTCAATGAACCCCATGTCCAGCATGCGGTCAGCTTCGTCAAGCACCAGGGTGTGTACGGTCGACAGGTCAACACGGCGTGCCTGCAGGTGGTCGATCAGACGGCCAGGGGTCGCAACCAGCACATCGACACGACGTGACAGGGCTTTGAGCTGGGCACCGTAGGGCATGCCGCCAACAACCACGGCAGTGCGCAGGTCTTTGATGTGCGCACCATAAAGTTTGGTGGCTTCGGCAACCTGCATCGCCAGTTCACGGGTGGGGGTCAGTACCAATACCTGTACGCCCGAGCCTTTGTTGGCAGGCATCTGGGCAATACGGTTCAGGGCGGGCAGCATGAATGCTGCGGTTTTGCCGCTGCCGGTTTGCGCAGAAACCATCAGGTCATGGCCAGCCAGGGCTTGCGGAACGGCCGAAGCCTGAACAGCGGTGGGCGTGGTGAAACCTGCTTTGCTGACGGCAGACAATAGGGTAGGGACGAGACCCAGGTTCTCAAAAGACATGCGTATTCCTTTGCCGTTACAAACGGCATGCACTGGCCAGGACGATTAGTGGTGTCCGTTGGCCGGTTGATTGAAAGCATCGTGCCGACCAATCAACCTGGAATGCAGCAGGTTCAGCGAAGAACCGCAACGGAAAGGCTTGGGGGTCAGGGAGCGATGGCGTGCGACATGGGTGCTGAAGAATCAGTCAACTGCTGGCACACAGCAACAAGGGCTGTATAAAAATGTCGACGCTTATTAATGCAGTGCCAGAAGTATATCCACGGACATGGGTTAGGGAAAGTACTAATTTGTAACTGTGCAATATGTGCGTCATAAAAGCACGTTAAGAAAATGTTCCGGGCCTTGCCAGATCACCGGGGAACTTTGCGGGCCGGCATGTTTTACCGGTGTGGGCTGTTGCGTAGCCTTGCTACGACCAGTCAATAGCGGCGGCGCCATGATTGCGCAACCAGCAGTTGGCGTCAGCAAAATGATTGCACCCAAGAAACGGTACGGGCGGTCGCCGCGCCGACAAAGGCGAGGGGTGATTGGACCGCAAAACCAGAGTGTTGTTATTGGCAGGTATCAGGGGCTGCTTTTGCTGGGCATGGTTGCCCCATAACATGAACACCTTGGGCTGGGGCGCGCAGGCAACGTGCTCAATCAGCGCATCGGTGACGGTTTCCCAGCCCCGGCGGGAATGCGATGCCGGTTGTCCGCTTTCCACCGTCAAAACAGTGTTCAACAGCAGTACGCCCTGTTTTACCCAGCGCTCCAGGTTGTTGGACTGCACGGTCAATTGGTCAGGAAACTCACGGGCAATCTCGCTGAAGATATTGCGCAGGCTGGGCGGGCAGGGGCAATGGTCTGGAACACTGAACGCCAAGCCTTGTGCCTGGCCAGGGCCGTGGTAGGGGTCTTGCCCCAGAATAATGACGCGAACGGCCTCAGGGGGCAGGCCGTGCAACGCCTTGAAGGGATGGGTCGGGAAAATGACGGCCCCCTCAGTCAACCGCTGTGACAGAAACGCATCCAGTTGCTCAAGGGCCGCTTGTACGTCGCAGCGTTGCAGGGCGGCTTGCCAGTGCTGCGGCAGGTTCGCCGCATCGCTCAGCAGGTTTCCCCGGAATGCGTTGTCAGGCAAGGTCGTTGTCATGTCAATGCCGGTTGCCGGTGTTCAAGGTGCTTCCGGCAGCGCTGCCAAGGCCTCGCGCAGGGCTGCGTGGTAGCCCGGCAGCGCCAGTTCAGTCTGGCCGCGTTGCTGTGCCCAGTCGTCGGCCTGTCTGGGCATCGGGTCGTGTCTGGGCGCCCAGATTGCGTCAGGGAAGCGGGGGTCACAGGTCCAGCGCGGAATCACATGCCAGTGCAGGTGCGGCACCATGTTGCCAAACTGCGCCAGGTTGACCTTGGTCGGGGCAAGGTGTTGGCGCATGACCGACTCAACCGCCCACACTGCCGACATAACGTAGTGGCGCTGTGATTCAGCAAGGTCAGTCATCTCACGGACATGGTCATGCCAGATCACCCGCGTCAGCCCCGGAAACTCTGGTTCTTCAGCGTCAATCACGCGCACGTGCGCATTGCTCCAGAGTTCGGTTCGGGCCGTGCGCAAGCACAACGGGCAATCTGCAATACGCATCAGAAAAACAGCTCTTTCAAGGCAAGACCGGGGTCTTCGGCACGCATGAACCGTTCGCCTACCAGGAAAGCGTTGACGTTGTGCGAGCGCATCAGGTCGACGTCTTCTTTGGCAAGAATGGCGCTTTCGGTAACCACCAGTTTGTCGTGTGGAATCAGGGGCAGCATATCAATGGTGTTTTGCAAGGACACTTCGAAGGTGCGCAGGTTGCGGTTGTTGATCCCCAGCAGGCGTGTTTTCATTTGCAGGGCAACGTCCAGTTCGTCGCGGTCATGTACCTCGACCAGAACGTCCATCCCCAGCTCCATGGCCAGTGCTTCCATTTCGTGCAGCTGGTTCGGGCTGAGCGCCGCAACAATCAACAGAATGCAGTCGGCCCCGATGGCCCGGGCATGGGCGATCTGGTAGGGGTCGATCATGAAATCCTTGCGCAGAACCGGCAGGGCGCAGGCGGCACGGGCCTGGCGCAGGTAGTCGTATGAGCCCTGGAAAAACTGCACATCGGTCAGAACCGACAGGCAGGCCGCGCCATGTGCGGCATACGATGTGGCGATTTCGGCCGGGTTGAAGTTCTCGCGGATCACCCCTTTAGAGGGCGATGCTTTCTTGATTTCAGCAATAACGGCGGGCTTGCCGTGCTGAATCTTGTCTTCGATTGCCTTCATGAAACCACGCAGGTCAGTGCGGCTTTGTGCTTCGCGCAAGACCTCGGCCTCGCTGCGCATCTGGCGGGCAGTGGCAACTTCGGCTTTTTTGGTATCGAGAATTTTTTGAAGAATGTCACTCATGACTGGAATTTCCGTGTGTATGCGCTGAAGGTGTTGAGTTTTTCAAGGGCCGCGCCATTGGCAATCAGTTCAAAGGCCGTGCGCACGGCGTCTTGCAGGGTGCTGGCACGGTTGCCGGCATAAATGGCCAGCCCGGCATTGAAGCCAACGATATCACGTGCGGCACCCTCTGCATTGCCCAACGCTTCCTTGATCATGGCGGCAGACTCATCACGGTTATTGACCTTGATCGAGCGATTGGACGTCATGGTGATGCCAAAGTCTTCGGGGTGGATCTCGTATTCGTTGACCTCGCCATCCTTGAGTTCGCCAATCAGGGTGGGGGCGCCCAGGGATGCCTCGTCCATGCCATCTTTCCCGTGGATGACCAGCACATGTTTTGAACCCAGGCGTTGCAGAACACGTACCTGAATCCCGACCAGGTCAGAGTGGAACACGCCCATCAACTGGTTGCCGGCACTGGCCGGGTTGGTCAGCGGCCCAAGAATATTGAAAATGGTTTTTACGCCCAGCTCTTTGCGAATGGGGGCGACATACTTCATGGCGCCGTGGTGGGCGGGTGCAAACATAAAGCCGATATTGGTTTCGGCAATACATTCAGCAATTTGTTCGGGTGTCAGGGCAATGTTGATGCCCAGTGCCTCAGCGACATCAGCGCTGCCCGATGACGATGAAGCGCTGCGGTTGCCGTGCTTGGCTACCTTGACACCTGCAGCCGCCGCCACAAACATGGCGGCTGTTGAAATGTTGAAGGTATGGCTGCCGTCGCCGCCTGTACCGGCCATGTCAAGCAGGTCATCGGGGTAAGGCGTTTCAACTTTCAGGGCAAACTCGCGCATCACCTGGGCTGCTGCCGTTATTTCGCCGATGGTTTCTTTCTTTACCCGCAAGCCCATGATCAGTGCTGCAGCAATTTGGGGCGACATTTCGCCGCGCATCAGCATGCGCATCAGGTGCAGCATTTCGTCGTGGAAAATTTCGCGGTGTTCGATACAGCGGGTCAGTGCGTCCTGAATAGAAATATTTTTCATTGGGTATCCTGTTTTTTCACATTGTAAGGAATTGACGGAGCAGGTCGTGACCGTGCTCGCTGAGAATGGATTCGGGGTGGAACTGTACGCCCTCAAGGGGCAGGGTTTTATGACGAACGGCCATGATTTCGCCGTCGGCCGTCCGTGCGCTTACTTCGAGGCAGTCGGGCAGGCTGTCGTTATCGATGGCCAGCGAGTGGTAACGGGTAACTGTAAATTCTGCTGGCAGACCCTCGAAGACCCCCCGGCCGTCATGTGTGATGGTTGATGTTTTTCCATGCATGAGGGTTTTGGCCCTGACAATATGGCCGCCAAAGGCGGCGCCAATGGCCTGATGCCCCAGGCATACACCCAGAATTGGCTTGCGTCCGGCGAAATGCTGTATCAGCGGCACTGATATGCCCGCCTCGGCGGGTGAGCAGGGGCCAGGGGAAATGCAGATCCGGTCCGGATTGAGGGTTTCAATGGCTTCAATCGTGGTCTGGTCGTTGCGCAGCACAATGACCTCTTCCCCCAACTCACCAAAATAATGCACCAGGTTATAAGTAAATGAATCGTAGTTATCAAGCATAAGCAGCATGGTTGTCTCCGGGGCGCTATGGGGGTCAGACGGGTTCGTCAAGGCCGAACTGGACTTTTTCAGCCGCGCGAATCACCGCGCGGGCTTTGGCCTCGGTCTCCTGCCATTCTTTTTCAGGGTCCGAGTCGGCCACAATGCCGGCTGCAGCCTGAACGTAAAGCATTCCGTCTTTGATAACACCGGTACGAATGGCAATGGCTACATCCATTTCACCGCTGTAGCTGATGTAGCCGGCGGCCCCGCCGTAAACCCCCCGGCGCACCGGCTCCAGCTCATCAATGATTTCCATGGCCCTGACTTTTGGTGCGCCGGTCAGCGTTCCGGCCGGGAAGGCTGCACGCAAGACATCCATATTGCTCAATCCGGGTTTCAACGTGCCGCTGACATTCGATACCAGGTGCTGAACGTGCGAATAGCGTTCAATCGTCATCGTTTCAGTGACCTTTACGCTGCCGGTTTCAGCAATGCGCCCGACATCGTTGCGTGCCAGGTCAATCAGCATGACGTGTTCGGCGCGCTCTTTCGGGTCTGCTTGCAGTTCTTCTGCCAATTGGCGGTCCTCTTGCGGGGTTGCGCCCCGGCGTCGGGTTCCAGCCAAGGGGCGAATCGTTACAACAGGTGTGGTCTTGCCCTGATCCTCAACGCTTTCCTGGCGCACCAGAATCTCGGGTGACGAACCGACAACATGGAAGTTGTCAAAATCCCAGTAGTACATGTAGGGAGAGGGGTTCAGCGAACGCAAGGCACGGTACAACGAAAGGGGCGAGTCACGAAACGGTTTGGAAATGACCTGGCCAATCTGGACTTGCATGACATCACCGGCGGCAATGTATTCTTTGGCCTGCTCCACCGCGCTCAAGTAGTCTTCTTTTGCAAAACTTCGATGGCATTCGGTTTGCAGGCTGGCGTAGGCGTAAGGGATGGTGACCGGTGTCCGCAGTTTTTCGCGCAGTGTTTTCAGGCGACGCTGGGCCTGGACATAGCTTTCGGGCTGGGTCGTGTCTGCATAAACCAGCAGGTAGGTTTTGCCTGCCAGGTTGTCAACAATCACCAGCTCGTCAATATGCAACAGCATCAGGTCGGGTGTGCCTTTGCCCTGACCAGCAGGGAAGGGTTTCACGGCAGGCCCCAGTTTGGGCTCGATGTGACGTACAGTGTCATAGCCAAAGTAACCGGCCAGACCGCCGGCAAAGCGCGGCATGCCTGGCCGCAGGGCGACCTTGAAGCGGGCCTGGTAGCGCTCGATGAAATCCAGCGGGTCACCCTCGAATGTCTCCACGACCTTGCCGTGCTGCAGTACTTCTGTCGTGTTTCCTGTCGCGCGGATAACTGTTTTGGCGGGCAGTCCAATAAATGAATAGCGTCCGAATCGCTCACCGCCCACAACCGACTCAAGCAGGCAGCTGTTACGACCGCCGTCCGGGCCGTTATAGGCAAGCTTCAGGTAAATACTAAGCGGTGTGTCGAGGTCGGCGTAGGTTTCCGCGATCAGCGGAATCCGGTTGTAGCCTTGCGCGGCCAGTGCATTGAATTCGATTTCGGTCATGAGAGTCTCGGTGGTGGGTTAAACACGCGCCGGACCCAACAAAAAGCCCGGCTACGCAGAGCGTTCCGGGCTGGATACTTTTGGCTGGTGGTGCAAAGACAGACAACATTTTTGCACCAGGAGACGATAGACCGCTACCCGGAACACGAACGCCACCAGCGCCAATAGGCGCCGTGGGATATGTTGCGAATAACGGTTGGGTTCATTGTTTGAATTTTGGCTTTGAACTTTATTTTTTACTTGCGGATGTTGCCAGCGCACACGTTAAAGTGAACCGATCTGTATTTTTGGCCGGGTCACCCACTGGGCTGCCGCATAAACCGTGTCAACTATACCATCGACTTTCAGGTTTTGCACATCTTGCCCTTCGTTATACCCGTAAGGTACGGCCAGCATGGTAATGCCGGCTGCCTGTGCGGCCAGCGCATCATTTGCAGAGTCGCCTACCATCACAACCTTTTCAGGGTCTGCCTGCAGCAGGTTGCACGCGTGCAGCAAGGGCATGGGGTGGGGTTTTTTTTCAGTGCAGGTGTCGCCACAGACGAGATGCTCAAAAAAATTGAACAGACCACAGGCAATCAGCAGCGGGCGGGTGAATTCGGTGGGTTTGTTGGTAACGACGGCCATCGGGATGCCGGCGTCACGCAAATGTGCCAGGCCCTCAAGGACACCGTCATATACAGCCGACTTTGCACCGTTCACCATGCTGTAGTGCCGCTTGAACAATGCGAGCCCATGAGCCAGCAATGCATCGTCAGGAGTTTGATCGACATGAACCGAAAGGGCGCGCCTGACCAGGCTTTCTGCACCTTTGCCAACGTAGGTGACTATGACATCCAGCGGAAGCTGGGGTAGGCCCAATTCAACGCGCATGGCATTGGTGGCATCGGCCAGGTCGGGAATCGAGTTGATCAGGGTCCCGTCCAGGTCCATCAAGACGGCGGCGTATGTCATGCCCGGGCCTCTTCGCCTTTGGCAATTTCGGCGCGCATGGCATCAATGACCTGTCGATAGTCGGGCTGGCCAAAAATGGCGGAACCGGCCACAAATGTATCGGCCCCGGCAGCACGAATGTCTGCAATATTATTGACTTTGACCCCGCCGTCCACTTCAAGAAGAATGGGCTGGCCGCCGTTGTTTTGCCAGGCATCGATTTTTTTGCGTGCCTCGGCCAGTTTAGGCAGTGTGTTGGCAATGAAACTTTGCCCCCCGAAGCCCGGGTTGACCGACATCAGCAAGATGATGTCGAGCTTGTCCATGACATGGTCCATCCAGTGCAGTGACGTAGCCGGGTTGAAAACCAGGCCCGCCTTGCAGCCGTGGTCACGGATCAGGGACAGTGTGCGGTCGGGGTGACGCGATGCTTCGGGGTGGAACGTGATGATGTCGGCCCCGGCCTTGGCGAATTGCGGGATAATGTCGTCAACCGGTTCGACCATAAGGTGCACATCAATCGGGGCAGTAGTATGGGGGCGGATGGCCTCGCAAACCATTGGCCCGATTGTCAGGTTGGGCACGTAATGGTTGTCCATGACGTCAAAATGGATCCAGTCAGCGCCGGCAGCAACGACATTGTGCACTTCTTCGCCCAGCCGGGCGAAATCAGCCGAAAGCAGGCTGGGTGCGATACGGGTGGTGGTTGTAGGCATGATTTTTTAACCTTGTGGTGGATCCGGATTATTCTCCGGCAAACATATGACATTATTGCAGGCGCGCACCTTGTCTCATGGAACCTTACATGAAGCCCTATGACCTGAGCATTTCGGTTACACCGCAATACCTTGCTGAACAATCTGACCCCGACAAAAACCAGTTCGTTTTTGCCTACACGGTGCGTATTACCAATAATGGTCAGCACGCGGCGCAGGTTATCAGCCGTCACTGGGTCATTACCGATGCGGGCCAGAACGTTCAAGAGGTCAGGGGCCTGGGCGTTGTTGGCCAGCAGCCTTTGCTGGCACCCGGCGCAAGCTTTGAATACACCAGTGGTTGCCCGTTACCCACACCCTTTGGCACCATGAAAGGCTCGTACCATTGCGTTGGCGACAACGGCATTCCCTTCGAGGCCGAAATTCCTGAATTTGTACTGGCCATGCCGCGTACACTGCATTGAAATTGTACTGGCCGTTGCTTACTGTTGGCTGACCATGAAAAAACGTTTCCTCCCATTATTGTTAGTGCTGCTGGCGGCCTGCAGCACGGTACCCCCCGAGCCGCCCGCGCCTGCAACGGCCGGGCCGGCCCCTGATATCGCGTCCCGGCCGTTGCAGGTGCCCGACCTGTCTGCCCTTCGCGAAACCCAGGTACGCCCGTTGTCGGGCCGTTTTCAGGCCGTAACCTGGGCAGCGTTGCCGGGTTGGTCTGACGACGATCTCGGTTCTGTCTGGAAAGGGCTGGTCAATAACTGCAAGGGTCTGATGCGGCCGGTGTCGGGCTCGCTGGCGTTGCCTGCTCGGGCAGCGCCGCGCGCATGGCACGGTGTTTGCCAGCAGGTTCAGCAATCCGGTATTCCCGAGCAAGGTCAGCCCGACACCCAATGGGTGCGCGAATTCATCCAGGCTCATTTGCAGCCCTGGCGTTTGCTTGACGGCAGCGGGCAGTTGGCCCGCAATACTGTCACTGGGTACTACGAACCGATGATCCGAGCCTCTCGAACCCGGGGCGGGGCCTATCAGTGGCCGTTGTTTGCCGCGCCCGACGACCTCCTGACCATCGACCTGGGGTCGGTTTATCCTGAACTGGCCGGCAAGCGTATCCGTGGCAAGCTTGAAGGCAAGCGTGTTGTGCCTTACGACACCCGGGCACAGATTGTTTCGGCATCAAAACAACCGCCGGTTATCGTCTGGGCACAAGACCCCGTCGAGGCGTTTTTCCTGCAAATCCAGGGTTCCGGGCGAGCCGTCCTGGCCAACGGTGAAACAATCCGTCTGGCCTATGCCGATCACAACGGGCGGCCTTACGCCTCAATCGGTCGCTGGCTGGCCGACAAGGGCGAAATGCCTTTGGCGCAAACTTCCATGCAAAACATCAAGGCCTGGGCGCAGCGCAATCCGGCCCGTATCCAGGAAATGCTCAATGCCAATCCTGCCATGGTGTTTTTCCGGGAAGAGGCCATTCCCGATGCCGAGCTTGGGCCCAAGGGGGCGTATGGTATCCCGCTCATTGGCGGGCGGGCTATTGCCATTGATCCGACGTTCGTGCCGTTGGGCAGCGTGGTGTATTTGTCCACAACCTTGCCGGCATCTCAGCAGCCACTGCGCCGTCTGGTCTTTGCGCAAGATACCGGTGCTGCCATCAAGGGTGCGGCGCGAACCGACTTTTACTGGGGTACCGGCGACGCGGCGGGCAGTCAGGCAGGGCGTATGAAACAAACCGGTGAAATGTGGGTGCTTTGGCCTAAGCAGGCCGGCGCCCCTTCGGCGCGATGAGTCGCGAAACCGTGGTCGTGTGCGGGGCTGGCCTGGTCGGGCTGGCCAGTGCCCTGGGTCTGGCGCGTGCGGGCTTTGACGTTACCCTGGTAGGCCCTGTTCGCGAGTCGCCGCCACCCGCGCCGGGGGTGTTCGGTGCACGGGTGTATGCCATTTCTCCGGCCAGCCAGCGGTTTTTGGCAGATCTTGGTGTCTGGGACATGCTCGATCCGGCCCGCATCACCCCGGTTGAAGCCATGCAGGTATACGGTGACGCCAGCGGTCATCTTCACCTGAACGCCTGGCAGGCTGCACAAACCACGCTGGCCTGGATTCTTGAGTCTGACGAACTTGAGCGCGTGTTGCGTCAGGCTGTCCGGCTGTTTCGTGTGAACTGGTGTGCCGATCATTTTCATCAATTTGATGCGCGCCGCGTGGTGACATCATCCGGCCAGACCTTGCCAGCCAGTCTGGTTGTCGGCGCAGATGGTGCCCGTTCCCCGGTACGTGAAGCCTGCGGCATCCACCACCAGTCCCGTGCCTACGGTTATTCCGGGGTTGTTACTCATCTGACGGTTCAGCGTCCACATCAAGGTACGGCTTTCCAGTGGTTTACCCCAGATGGCGTCATCGCTTTTTTACCGATGCCCGATACGCACGAAGGGCATCAGGTTTCGCTGGTGTGGTCCATGCCCCAGGATCAGGCCGATGCTGTTATGGCCAAAGATGACGGTGGTCGCGCGCGCTGGCTTGAGTCTCACCTGGCACCGGTGTGCAGCGGTTTTTTTGGTCATGCTCACGTTCGCAGTCCCGTTTTTTCGTTTCCGCTTTTCGCCGAGCACAGTGATATGGTTGCGCCGGGTGTGGCGTTGGTGGGTGATGCAGCGCATCGCGTTCACCCGCTTGCCGGTCAAGGTCTGAACCTGGGCCTGGGTGATGTCCAGGAACTCTTGCGGGTTCTGGCGTCTAAAGAAACATATCGCGAGGCCGGCGATATGCGTGTTCTCTCACGTTACCGCCGGGCCCGGGCCGAGCCGGTGCTGGCCATGCGTGCCGTTACCGATGGGTTGCACCGCCTTTTCGCCATTCAGGCGCCGCCTGTCATGCTGGTGCGCAATCTGGGCATGACACTGGTTGATCGTCTGCCGTTTCTGAAGCGGCATCTTATTGGCGGGGCATCACGCTAGTGCGTCATGCGGGCAGCGTTCAAAGGCGCGTGTCTTTCCTTTAAATGCCCTCGTGAGTTCAGTTTATTTTCGGAGTAATCATGTCATTTGTTTTTCGTCGTCGGGTCGCTGTGCTGGCCCTGGCCGTATCAGGGGTTGTGGCCGGTTTGGCGCATGCCCAGGCCGTGCCGGGGGCGGCCCCTGCCGTCGCTGATAGCGCATCACCGTCCAGCGAGTCGTCGCAGGCTCAGGTCGCCCTGGCTGAACCTAAAGCCTCTGTTGCTAAAGTGAAGGGGCGCTTTGAAGCCCGTTTTCCGGGTATTGAAATCGCCGCCGTTCGCGAAACCCCGTTTCCCGGGCTTTTCGAGGTTCAGGTCGGCATGGATTTGCTCTACAGCGACGCTGATGTCAGTTATGTGATGCAGGGGTCCCTTATTGATGCCCAGTCGCGTGTTGATCTGACTTCAGCGCGTCTGGTCGAACTGTCTCAGGTGCCTTTCGATCAGTTGCCTCTGGACAAGGCCATCAAGCAGGTCAAGGGAAATGGCGAGCGTGTGCTGGTGGCGTTTGAAGACCCGAATTGCGGCTATTGCAAGCGTTTGCACGAAACCCTGAACGAGGTCGACAACGTAACGGTGTACACCTTGCTGTACCCGATCCTGTCGCCCGATTCGAACGACAAGGCCCGCAATATATGGTGTGCTCCCGACCGCGTTGCGGCCTGGCGCAACTGGATGCTCGACGGGGTTGTGCCGCCCGAGGCCCAGTGTGAAACGCCTCTTGACGACATCGCCGCGTTGGGTCGTCAAATGACCATTCGGGGTACGCCGGCCCTGTTCTTTGCCGACGGCTCGAGGGTCAATGGCGCAATGCCTTTGACGGCGCTGGTTGAAAAGCTGGATTCGGTCCATCAGGCCTTGGCCAAGAAATAAAAACAGGGTGGTCCGAGATCACGACTGTCTTTGGTATCCGGTTTCTGTGTGTGAAACGTCTTCGGGTGCTGCCCTGATCCCTTCAGAGAACAGGTTGAAAATCAGTTTTCGCAGCCACTGATTTCCGGGTTCTTTATGGAATTTGGCATGCCAGAACAGATTGATGCCGAATTTCGGCAAGGGCAGGGGGTGGTTAACGTAGGTCAGGTTGAACGGCTCGGCATATTGGCGAGCGTACAGTTCGGGTACGCTCGCAATCAGGTCGGTTGTGGCAATAATGTGGCCTACGGCCACAAAGTGCGGCACCATCAGGCGCACCTTGCGTTTGGCGGCATGGCTGTTATCGATAATTTCATCGATTTTTGTGTGTCCGGTGCCTGCTGATACGACTTGTACATGCTCGTGTTCAAAAAACAGGTCTTTCGAAACCACCTCTCCGTCCAGCGGGTGTCCGCGTCGCATCAGGCACACGTGCTTTTGCATGAACAGGCGTTGCTGGAAAAAACCTGTTTTCAACTGTGGCAACAGGCCGATGGCCAGATCAACATGGCCGGCCTCAAGTTCATCGCCCAGACTATCGTGTGAGTTGCGAACCGTGCTGATGGTAATGCCGGGGGCAACAGACTTCAGGGCATGCATCAGTTCTGGCAGCATGGTGATTTCTCCCAGGTCGGTCATGGCCACCACAAACTTGCGCTGGCTGGTGGCCGGCGCGAACGAGGCGCGCTGGTTCAGGGTTTCGTGCAGAGTACTCAGGGCGTACGAAATCGGTTCAGCCAGCTGTGTGGCGTAGGGCGTTGGTTCCATGCCTTTCGATGTACGGATGAACAGTTCATCGCCCGTGATAGTGCGCAGGCGCTTCAGCGCATTGCTGACGGCCGGCTGGGTAAGACTCAGCTTTGCAGCAGCACCGGAAACACTGCGCTCGGTCAGCAGGTAGTTAAAGACCACCAGCAGGTTCAGGTCGATATCTTTCAGATCCATTATTCATAAGATTTATAGATTCAATTCATAATATTCTATAGGTTAATTAAGGTCGGCTCGATATACTTCACCAACATTACAGAATTCGAAAACAGCGAGACGAATCATGGAGTTGTCCATCCAGCCCCTGGGCCGGACCTTAACTGCCCAGCCTGGCGCCAACCTGCTTGAAGTGCTTCAGGCCAACCAGATTCCGGTGTCATACAGTTGCATGGCGGGTCGGTGTGGTACCTGCCGTTGCAAGGTGCTCAAGGGGCAGGTGCTTGAGTCGGGCCTTGAAACAACACTGACAAATCCGCATGCCGACAACTATGTCCTGGCCTGCATGAGCACGCTGACCGAGCCCTGCACAATCGAAATCCCCGAGCCCGACGAGGTCGTCACCCATCCGGCGCGGATCATCAAGGCTACCGTGGTGTCTGTTGAGGACGCCACACACGACATCAAACGCATTGTCATGAAGCCGGCCAAACCGCTGGAGTTCTCGCCCGGCCAATACGCAACCTTGCAGTTCACGCGTGATCACATCCGGCCGTACTCCATGGCCAGCCTGCATACCGATGAGCACCTTGAGTTCCATGTGCGTCTGGTGCCCGAGGGGCGGGTCAGCGGGTACATTGCACAGACACTCAAGCCGGGTGACAGCGTCAGGGTTACGGGGCCGTTGGGTACGGCGTATTTGCGCCGCACGCACGAAGGGCCAATGCTGTGTATTGCAGGGGGTACGGGCCTGGCGCCTGTGCTGTCGATCATCCGTGGTGCGCTTGAGGGCGGTATGACGAACCCGGTTCATGTGTATTTCGGGGTTCGTTCCAACGATGATGTGTATGGTCTTGATGTGCTGCAGGCGCTGCAGGCCCGCTACCCCAACCTCAAGGTTCATGTGGTGGTAACCATGGGCGAGGCTGCTCCGGGTCAGCGCAGTGGCCTGGTCACTGATGCCGTCGAGGCCGACTGGCCTTCTTTAGACGGTTTCCGCGTTTATTTATGTGGTTCTCCACCCATGGTGGATGCCGCAACCATTCTGGTGACACGTAAAGGTGTGCCGGCAGACCATGTGTATGCCGACGCGTTTTATGCCAGTGCCAGCTGACAGATACAGATTTGCAAGGAGAGGATGATGAGCACTACCGCTGACAGTTTCCCCCGCAACCCGCAGTGGGAAGGCGATGGCACCAGTCGGATCCCGTTCTGGGCCTATACCGATAACGATATTTACAAGAAAGAACTTGAGCGTCTGTTTTATAAAAACCATTGGTGTTATGTCGGCCTTGAGGCCGAGGTGCCCAATGTGGGTGACTTCAAGCGCACGTTTATTGGCGAGCGCTCGGTCATCATGACGCGCGATGCCGAGGGTGGCATCAATGTGGTGGAAAACGTGTGTGCCCACCGCGGCATGCAGTTCGTGCGAGAGCGTACCGGCAACACCAAAGAGCTTGTCTGTGCGTATCACCAATGGAACTACAGCCTGAAAGGAGACCTGCAGGGCGTTCCCTTTTTGCGGGGTGTCAAGAAAGACGGTCAGGTTCATGGCGGCATGCCAAAAGACTTCAAGACCAAAGAGCATGGTCTTACCAAGCTGAAAGTTGCCACGCGTGGGGGCGTCGTCTTTGCCTCGTTCGACCATGATGTCGTGCCGTTCGAAGAGTTTCTGGGCCCGGAAATGCTGCAGTACTTTGATCGTCTGTTCAATGGCCGCAAGCTGCATATCCTGGGTTACAACCGTCAGCGTATTCCAGGTAACTGGAAGCTTATGCAGGAAAACATCAAAGATCCTTACCATCCGGGCTTGTTGCATACCTGGTTCGTAACGTATGGCTTGTGGCGCGCCGACAATAAATCTGCCCTGCGCATGGACGAGCATCATCGCCACGCGGCCATGATTTCCACACGCGGTAATGCGGGCGCCAAAAGCGAAGTTACGCAAGGCGTTACGTCTTTCAAAGAAGGCATGCAGATCCAGGACAAGCGTTTGCTTGATATTGTTCACGAAGACTGGTGGGGCGAGCCTACTGCCGTCATGATGACGGTGTTCCCCAGTGTTATCTTCCAGCAGCAGGTCAACAGCGTCTCAACCCGTCATATCCAGCCCAACGATGAAGGCTCATTCGATTTCGTCTGGACGCATTTCGGTTTCGACGACGACACGGAAGAAATGACAAGGCGCCGCCTGATCCAGGCCAATCTGTTCGGTCCGGCCGGCTTTGTATCTGCTGACGATGGCGAAGTCATCGAGTTCTCACAGTACGGCTTCGAGCAGAAGCCCTGGCACCGCGCCGTCGCAGAACTGGGTGGCTACGACGTTGAAAATACCGAACACATGGTGACCGAAACTCTCATTCGCGGCATGTACGAGTACTGGCGCAAACAGTTGGAGATCTGAACATGATTGACGTTCAAGCTTATATGAACCTGAACACGCTGTATGCTGACTACGTCGCTGCAGTAGATTCCAACGACTGGGCGGCCTGGACCGAGCTGTTTGCAGAAGACTGCGAATATAAAGTTCAGCCGCGCGAAAATTTCGAGCGTGGTTTCCCGCTGTCCACTCTGTGGCTGCTCAGCAAGAACATGCTCAAAGACCGTGCCTACGGTATTCAGGAAACATTGTTCCATGATCCGTACTATCAACGGCACGTGGTTGGTGCGCCGCGTATCCTCAGCTTCGAGAATGGTGTCATACAGTCCGAAGCCAACTATGCGGTCTTCCGTACCAAGTACGATGGCGAGTCAACCGTGTTCAACGTGGGTCGCTACCTTGATAAGGTTATTGCCACTGACGGCGGTCTTAAATTCAAAGAGCGTTTCTGCATCTATGATTCAGAAATGATTCCCAACTCAATTATTTACCCTATCTAGAGGTCCTTATGACGCAATGGATTGATGTGCTTGCTGCCGACGACGTGCCTGACGATGATGTGGTTGGCGTACAGGCTGGGGGCCGTGATCTTGCCATCTATGGTGCAGAAGGCGCTGTGTTTGCTACCGACAATATCTGCAGCCATGGCAATGCACGTTTGTGCGATGGTTTTCTTGAGGACTTTGAAATTGAATGCCCGTTGCACCAGGGGCGTTTTGACATCCGCAATGGCAAAGCCATGTGCGAGCCCCTGACGCAAGACATTCGTGCTTACCCGGTCAAGATAGAAAACGGGCGGGTCTGGGTCGAAATCGACTGATCCAGCCGCGCAGGCCCAAGGTTGTTGTTGCGCGCAGGGGTGTGCTGATTGCACATTAAAAACCCCTGGTATGGGGGCACTACCTTCGGTGCGCGCCCCTGCGCACCAGACACTGGTGGCAAGCGCAACGGTTTTAGAATGAAGGCACAAAGGGCGAAACGGCTGAAACCGTTTCGCCCTTTGTGTATTTGCAGATGGCACTGCATCTTCAAGGTGGTTAGCCTTTTTTGGCAACCTTGCCATAAACAAACAGCACAATCACAGCACCGATGATAGAGCCGATCCAGCCAGCGCCCTGGCCCGCCGCATAAAAGCCCAGTGCGGCACCCAGGTAGCCAGCCACAATCGAACCGGCAATACCCAGAATGATTGTCATGATGATGCCAAGCTTCTGGTCGCCGGGCATAATGGCGCGGGCAAGAAGGCCCACGATAAAACCAACCACAATCATGCTGATGATGCCCATGTCTTTACTCCAAAAAATGTCGATCCTTATAGCGTAAGGGCAGCAGCACTGGTTAGTCCAGCATCACTGTAAATGTGTCGACGCCAGTATTGTCGAACAGGTTGATATGTTTAAGCATGGGCAGGCAGCCTGGGACAATCTGGCATGCATAAAAATTAAAGTTATTAAGGTTAAGTTATGTCGGGCTGTTTTATGGCGTGCGCACAAAAAATAACATTTAAATCATATAGATAGCCATTTTTATATGCGTTTAAAACAGTCGTCCGCGGCACCCAGCCCCAAATTATTTTCACTATTTATTAAAAATTTCCCGTTTTCGACTTGCATGGCGTTAAAAACTCGTG
>JBAYOZ010000004.1:0-25507 GCA_041677965.1 Pusillimonas sp. | reverse complement strand
CGACTTTGAAGAAAGCCGCCGTGGTAATGGTGGTTTTGGCAGCACCGGGCGTAGTTGATGACGCCCCCAGCCGCATCATAATTAAGACAACGCGCAACCTGAACGCTCGTACTCAACTGGCGTCACCCGCCAGCATTAGGTCGCAGTCGTTGAAACCGGCGCCACTTGTAGAAATTTAAGCACTGGCCCGGCTCACACAAGCAGGCACCGGATTTACGTCAATCCGTTGACCCGGAGCACCCTTGCCAGGTCAACCCTGAACCCAGATCAATTTTCGGGTGGGTCATTCCGGCGTTGTCACCCAGACGGCCTGCCGCGACCTGGGCCGCAATCACATCGGCAACCTGCACCAGAGCCTGCTGGTAGGCGCGTACCGTCGCGTCAACCCCGCCAACGGCAGGAACCTGTACATTCGCGCGGCAGACTACCGGCAACCCATCGCCTTTTGTTTCAGGCCGACGCGACAGGCGCCAGCTGGTCTGAACCTGCACGTACTTGCCGTACATGGCCTCAAAACGCTGAACATCCAGCTTTACACCCCACAAGGGCAAATTGGCGGGGGCGCCCGTACCATTCACATCGGGCACACCCAGTTGCTGGCCAAGACGGCTGGCCACCGCCAGACGAATCTCATCGGCAAGGGGTGCCACCCATAACGAATCGTTCATGACGCTGACAGCCCCATCGGTACGACCCGTCAGTAGCAGCTGCGGACGATCAACCTGTGCCGGAATACTGACGCTCTGCACGTTGAGGGCATCAACGATTGAATTCACTGCTTTTGGCCTGGAATCAGACACTGTCTGCAGACTGTAATACTGGCTGTTTGAAGCTGCACACCCGGCCAGCGCAACAGCACACGCCAGACCACTTGCAACACGCCGAACTACCCGCGCAGTAGAGGCCATGGCTGCAGTGGAAGAAATGCGTGCACGGCCAGAATGCCGCATCGGAAAAACACAAACACTGGAAAGCAACTGACGTCCTGCAGTCATACTAAGCATCCTATTCAGGCAAACGATCGGCACCACGACCACCGATCAACGCATTGGGGTGAGCCTGCAAATAATCACCAAGGTTACGCAGGGAACGTGCTGCCCCGGTCAATTCACGCAACGTGCGCTCAAGATTGGTGCCACTAGGCGAATCGGTAGACAGCAAGGCATTTACATTTTCCAGAGAACGACGGGCCTCTTTGAGCGCCGCTGCGGCCTGGGGGGCCACCGACGTATTGATCTCTTTGAGCAACGTGTTCATAGAAGCCAGCCCATCACGCAGGTCTTTACCAATACCGTCAAACGGAACCGCGTTAAGTTTGGTGACAATGGCACTGATCTGTTCCTGCAAACGGTCAAAATTGCCGGGAATGGTCGGAATCATGACCGGGTCCTGCGTTGCATCAAAGGTCACCTTATCGGCCTGCGGAAAAAAATCGAGTGCGACAAACTGTTGACCCGTGAGCAGGCTGCCCGCCTGCAACTGCGCCCTTAACCCATGATTGATCATTGGCCCCAGGAGCAGACGCCCCGGGTACTGGCTGGCAGACTCAAGGGTCATGATTCGATCGTAGGCATTGCCAAAACGACGCGGATAGAGATTGGCCTTGACCAGAACATGAAACTGCCGCTTGTCGGTGTCGAACTCAAGGTCAATGTCGTAGACCTTCCCGAGTTCCATGCCGCGAAACTCGACCGGAGCACCCACATTGAGGCCGCGTACCGAATGGTTGAACACCATATCGACCCGGAAGGGAGGCCCATCGGGTTCGGCCATGGCTTCAACTTCGGTCTGGAACAACTCGAACGTCGTGTCGGCCGGCACAGGCACTTCGTTGGCAGGATTAGCATTGGCAAAGGCCAGCCCTCCGGCGATTATTGAAGCCAGCGAAGAGGTCTGGATTGCCACCCCGGTTGCCGAAAGCGACACATTGACGCCGCTGACGTTCCAGAACCGCGTATCAGACGTGACAAAGCGGTCATTGGGTGAGTCGACAAATATCTGCACATCAACCGAATGCCCCTGTTCGTTCAAGGCGTAGTCGATAATTCGACCCACCGGAATCTGGCGGTAGTAAACGGGAGCACCGATTTCAAGGGAGGCCAGATCATCGGCGCGCAAGGTATACCGAGTCCCCGGACGGTCACTGGTAACGGCGGGCGGCTTTTCAAGCCCGATAAATGAATACGTGACAGAAGGATCATCCACCGTACCCTCGGGAGCCACATCGGCGGCAATATACGCCCCCGAAAGCAATGTGCCCAGCCCCGAAACGCTGCCGATGGTCAGGCGCGGCTTGACCACCCAATAGCGTGCGCCCTCGCGCGCCAGATAACGCGAAGCCTCGCGATCGAGCTCTGCCTTGACCAGCACATTAGAGCGATCAGAGGCGACCCGGATATCCGTTACCAGACCCACCACCACATCCTTGTAACGCACCTTGGTCTGACCGATTTCAAGGCCCTCGGCCGACTCGAAGGTGAGCGTGATGGTTGGCCCCGTGCTCATCCAGTTACGGACGATAAATGACAAACCGACAATAGCGGCAACCAGCGGCACCAGCCAGATCCATGAAATACGGGCGCCCTTGCGTTCGGTAACGAAAGGGTCTGCAGCAACAGGATTCGTGTCAACAGAAGCCGACGCCGGTGGTTTTACTTCTGACATGCAATTCCTTCAATGATGTACAGCCGGATGATTGACGGACCTGGATTCGTGACACTGATCCCAACCCAGTCGGGGGTCGTAGCTCATGGCGGCCAGCATGGTCAAAATGACCACCAGACCAAAAAATGCGGCACCGGGCTCAACGCGAATCTGGGCAAGCCCCGGGAAACTGACCAGTGCCGACAGTAACAATACAACAAACACGTCCAGCATCGACCACTGGCCGACGAACTCGACCATGGCATACAGCCGCGTGCGCTGGCGCTGCATCGCAACTCCGCGCCAATGGTAACGCCGCACCATCAGAATCGACAACGCCAAAAGTTTGCTGGAAGGCACAACCACACTGGCAATGAACACAATAAGCGCGAGGTCCCAGGACCCATAGTTCCAGAGTTCGATCACACCGCCCAGAATCGTATGGGCGGACTCGCCAGTAGGCATACGCAAGGTCATGACCGGCCAGACGTTCGCAGGAATATAAAGAATGGTTGCCGTAATCAGCAGTGCCCAGACACGGTTGCGAATATGCGGCTTGCGAAAATGAAACCACGCACGGCAACGGCCACAACGCATGACACCTGACAACGGCATGTTCTGAACACAACCGCACGCCGTGCACGCGGCAACCGGCCTGGCCAGATCAACCCCCTCACCCGAACGCCGCACCAATCCGGCCTCTTCCGCGTAGCGCCACAGCCGATAGGCCGACATGCGGGTAAGGATGGTCAGCAAAACACTTAACGCCCCAAACGCCCACAGCCCTTCGCCAATGTGCAGCACCGCCAGATCACCCAGCTTGACCATGGCCACCAGAATGCCCAACAGCAACACCGGCACCATACTCCAGTGCGACAACACTTCGAGCATGCGCAAGCCATAACGGAAATCGCCCGGCAAACGTCGTTTGCGAATGCATTGCAGCGCCCACATGGCGAACAGGATCTGACCCAACGGGAAGAAAAAGGTGAACAGGGTCGCAGGCAGAGCCACCAGCCAGGCGCCTTGCTGCCAGGTCATGACCAAGGCATCGAGCAAGGTGGCCTGAAGGGTTTGCCCCTGCATGGAAAGCCGCGCAACCGGAAAATAATTGGCCAGACAAAAAACAGCCAATGCACCCCAGGTCAGGGCGAGCCAGGATTGCAACGACAAACGGGATGCGCGGTAAAGCTCGGTTCCGCAGCGAACGCAAGACGCCACTGCGCCCGGCTTCAGAGAGATTCTCTGGTGGAGCCGGGCGCAATGGGGACAAACAACCAGCGAACTGCCCATTTAGTCGATGAGTTCGGCTTCAGACACTTTTGGGGGTGTCTTTACCGGTGCCGGATCATCGTCAAAAAGCAAGACAACCTTGCCGTCGTCGGACAGATCGACCGTGACATTGCCGCCATCGGTTAACCGGCCAAACAGCAGTTCATCGGCCAGGGCACGACGAATGGTGTCTTGAATAAGGCGTTGCATTGGACGCGCACCCATAAGAGGATCAAAGCCCTCTTTGGCAAGGTAGTCTCGAAGGGCTTGCGAAAACACCACTTCAACCCGCTTTTCGTGCAACTGGTCTTCAAGCTGCATCAGGAACTTGTCGACCACCCGCAAGATGATTTCGCGCGTAAGCGGTGTGAACCCGATGATGGCATCAAGACGGTTGCGGAACTCGGGTGTGAAAGTGCGCTTGATGTCGACCATTTCATCGCCGGCTTTAGGCGCAGATGCAAAACCGATGGTGTTGCGGTTCAAGGCGTCAGCACCCGCATTGGTCGTCATGATGATGATGACGTTGCGGAAGTCGGCCTTGCGCCCGTTGTTGTCGGTAAGCGTGCCGTGGTCCATGACCTGCAGCAAAATATTGTAGACATCGGGGTGCGCTTTTTCGATTTCGTCGAGCAACAACACACAGTGGGGTTGCTTGGTGACCGCTTCTGTCAGCAAGCCGCCCTGGTCAAACCCGACATACCCCGGAGGGGCGCCAATAAGACGCGACACCGCGTGGCGCTCCATGTATTCGGACATATCGAAACGCAATAATTCGACACCCAGCGTGAACGCCAGCTGGCGCGCCACTTCGGTTTTACCGACCCCGGTTGGCCCGGAGAACAAGAAAGAGCCAATGGGCTTGTCGGGGCGACCAAGACCAGAACGCGCCATTTTTATGGCGGCTGCCAGCGCCTCAAGGGCCGCGTCTTGTCCAAACACGACCGTTTTCAGATCGCGCTCTAGTGTAGCCAGCTTGTTGCGGTCGTCAGACGATACGTTTTGTGGCGGAATGCGTGCAATTTTGGCAACCGTGGCTTCAATTTCAGCCTTGCCAATGGTTTTCTTTTGCTTCGATTTTGGCAACAGACGCTGGGCCGCACCGGCCTCGTCGATGACATCGATAGCCTTGTCGGGCAGGAAACGGTCGTTGATGTGGCGCGATGACAATTCAGCGGCCGCCGTGAGTGCTGCCGCGGTGAACTTCACCCCATGGTGGGCTTCAAAATGCGACTTCAGGCCACGCAGGATTTCAATGGTCTGGCCCACCGTGGGTTCGGCCACATCGATTTTCTGGAAGCGGCGCGCCAGCGCGTGATCTTTTTCAAAAATGCCGCGGAACTCGTTGTAGGTTGTTGCCCCCATGCATTTGAGCTTGCCTGAAGACAAGGCCGGCTTGAGCAGATTGGAAGCATCAAGGGTACCGCCTGATGCAGAACCGGCCCCAATAAGCGTATGAATTTCGTCGATGAACAACACCGCATTGGCGTTGTCTTGCAACGCCTTCAAAACGGCCTTGAGACGCTGTTCGAAGTCACCACGATACTTGGTACCTGCAAGCAGTGCACCCATGTCAAGAGCATACACGTTGGCATTGGCCAGAATTTCAGGAACGTCGTTTTGGGTAATGCGCCAGGCCAGGCCTTCAGCGATGGCTGTTTTACCCACACCCGCCTCGCCCACCAGCAGAGGATTGTTTTTGCGACGACGGCACAAAACCTGAATAACCCGCTCGACTTCGGACTCGCGGCCAATGAGCGGATCAATGCGACCCTGACGCGCTTCGGCGTTCAGGTCAAGCGCGTAGAGTTCAAGCGGTGATTTTTGCTGGTCGGAACGCCCATCGGGTTCAGGAGCCCCCGACGAAGGCTGGGCAGCAGCCGCCTTTGGCGGTTCTGTGCGCGGCGGCTCGGGGGTTTTGGTAATGCCGTGAGACAGGTAATTGACCACGTCAAGTCGTGTGACGCCCTGCTGCAGCAGGAAATACACCGCATGCGAGTCTTTTTCGCCATACATGGCGACCAGCACATTGGCGCCGGTAACCGTATTTTTACCCGAGCTGCTGGACGACACATGCATGATGGCGCGCTGAATGACACGCTGGAAACCCAAGGTGGGCTGCGTATCGACTTCAGACTCGCCAGGATGGACAGGCGTGTTATCGGCAATGAACTTGCGCAATTCGGTGCGCAAGGCGTCGATGTCGGCCGAGCAGGCACGCAAAACCTCTGCGGCAGCAGCGTTGTCGAGCAAAGACAACAGCAAATGCTCGACGGTAATAAATTCGTGTCGCGCCGTGCGGGCCTCGACAAAGGCCAAATGCAGGCTGACTTCAAGTTCTTCAGAGATCACGCTTCCTCCCGTTACCGAAGCGGACAAACAACATATTCAGGACTGATATGAGTCGCTTTGTCCTAAGGTATCACCCATTATGCAGTGAGTACATTGGGTGTGACACGATTACGTCAAAAAAGTTTTAACACGATACTGCAAACTAGCCCGCGTCTGGTGCGGGCTCCATGATGCACTGTAACGGATGCTGGCGCGCCCGGGCCAATTGGCGGACCATTTCAACACGGGTCGCCGCAATGTCACGGGTATAAACACCACATACACCACGCCCCTCGTGGTGCACCTTGAGCATAATGCGAGAAGCCTCTTCTTCGTTTTTACCGAAAACCCGTTGCAAGACCCCCACCACGAATTCCATGGGGGTGTAGTCGTCGTTCAACAAAACAACCTGATACATGGGCGGTGGCTTGACCTGTTCTTTTTGTCGATCGAGCACGGTATCGCGCTGAATATCGGTATTAATGGCCATGATTCATTCTGATCTAAGTAATTTCCATAGTTGACTGCAGCAAGCAACATTAAGCATTATCGTTCTGTTCCGGAAAAGGGTCGGGGGGACCAGGCACTTGCCGGAACCGGCAGGCTACCGCAATAACGGCGGCCCTGGTTTTTACCTAACACTATAGTCGAGAGAGGCAGTACGTATGTCCGAATCTAGCACCACCTCAGCCGGGGACACCCAAAAGCTGACTGGAACCGTCAAGTGGTTCAACGACGCTAAAGGCTTTGGCTTCATCACCCCCGACAACGGGGGAGAAGACCTGTTCGCGCACTTTTCGTCGATCCAGATGAACGGTTTCAAAACCCTGAAAGAAGGCCAGAAGGTTGCGTTTGAAATCGCCCAGGGCCCCAAGGGCAAACAAGCTCTTAACATTACTGCCGCTTGACTAAAAAAACGTCAAACCAGAAAAAGAATAATACTCAATAAAAGTCGAACTGGCGGGGCGCAATGCCCCGCTTTTTTACGTTTTAAACGGCCTGCACCGTCTTCGCCTTAAACTGTGCACACCCGCCTCATGGCCAAACCTTTTCTGTGCGCAACGCTATGACTGTCTTTCGATCATTGTTTTACGGCACGGTGCTGATGCTTGCCGGCCACGCGGCAGGCCAGGCACAAAGCCTGCTGCCAACTACCGAACTCACAATAAACAACATCACGATTCAGGCCGAACTGGCCACAACCAGTGCCGCCCATCAGCAGGGGTTGATGTACCGGGCCAGCCTGCCGCCAGACCATGGCATGCTGTTTGTTTTCGCGAGCCCGGTTTTCCAGTGCTTCTGGATGAAAAACACGCCCTTGCCCTTGTCAATTGCCTTTATAGATGCCGGCGGCACGATTACCCGTATTGCCGACATGACGCCTCATGACGAAGCCGCCCACTGCCCACCCGGCGACATTGTCTATGCGCTTGAAATGGAACAAGGCTGGTTCCGCAAATACAACATACAGGCCGGGGCTTCGGTCAACGGGCTACCGGCCAACTGACACAAGCCCGATACGGCACATAAAAAAACGGGGCAAGCCCAAAACAGGCCCGCCCCGAAATTTAATGCGCAAACAGCGTACTTATACCGTTATTGGCGCCTGGGTTGACGGTAAGTCACCCAGTCAGGCTGTAACAACAGCCCGCCTGGGCAACAAACCCGAAAACAATCAGACACGCTCGATAATTACGGCGATACCCTGACCAACACCAATACACATTGTGCACAGTGCGTAGCGGCCACCGGTGCGATGCAGGTGATACATGGCCGTAGTGGCCAGACGCGCACCACTGGCACCCAGGGGGTGACCCAGGGCAATGGCACCACCGTACGGGTTGACGCGTGGGTCATTGTCGGCCACATTCAACAAACGCAATGTGGCCAGACCCTGGGCCGCAAAGGCTTCGTTCAGTTCAATCACATCGATCTGGTCAATCGTCAGGCCAGCCATTTTCAGGACTTTTTCTGACGCAGGTGCTGGCCCGATACCCATGATGCGGGGCTCAACGCCGGCAGCAGCCATGGCCACGATACGGGCACGCGGTGTCAGGCCGTTGGCACGGGCGGCTTCTTCCGAGGCCACAATAAGCGCACATGCCCCATCGTTCACACCAGACGCATTGCCTGCCGTAACAGTACCGTCAGGGCGCACAACTGGCTTGAGCTTGGCCAGTGCTTCCAGCGTGGTGGCACGGGGATGTTCGTCGGTATCGACAATAATCGGGTCACCTTTGCGCTGGGCAATGGAAACCGGTGTGATTTCTTCCTTGAAAATACCTTTTTGCTGGGCATCAGCGCATTTGGTCTGGCTGGCCAACGCAAACAAGTCCTGATCTTCGCGCGAAACCTTGAACTGGTCAGCGACGTTTTCAGCGGTTTCAGGCATGGAGTCGACACCGTATTGCGCTTTCATCAATTTATTGACGAAACGCCAGCCAATCGTGGTGTCGTAAATGGCGGCGCTGCGCGAAAAGGCGGATTCGGCTTTACCCATGACAAACGGGGCCCGGCTCATGCTTTCGACACCACCGGCAATCATCAGGCCAACATCGCCCGAACGGATGGCACGGGCTACCGTACCCAGGGAATCAAGGCTGGAACCGCACAGGCGATTGATGGTTGAGCCAGGAACGGTTTCTGGCAAGCCGGCCAGCAACGAGGCCATGCGTGCGACGTTGCGGTTGTCTTCGCCGGCCTGGTTGGCGCAACCGAACACGACGTCATCTACGCGCGACCAATCGACATCGGGGTTGCGCTCCATGAGCGCCTTGAGAGGAATAGCGGCCAGATCGTCGGTACGAACGGAAGACAGCGCGCCGCCATAACGGCCAAACGGAGTGCGAATTGCATCGCAGATGAAAGCGTGAGTTGTCATAATGAAACCTGAAGGCTTTTAAAAGACAAACCCCTGCCACACACCGTGTGACAGGGATAAGAAACAAAACAATAAATGAAACGCCGGGAAATTAACCCAGGTTTGCAGCGGCAAAGTCCCAGTTCACCAGGTTCCAGAAGCTTTCCAGATACTTGGGACGGGCATTGCGGTAGTCGATGTAATAAGCGTGTTCCCAGACGTCACAGGTCAGCAGGGCGACGTCAGAAGTTGTAAGGGGAGTAGCCGCGTTGCTGGTGTTGACGATGTCGAGGGAACCGTCAGCTTTCTTGACCAGCCATGTCCAGCCCGAACCGAAGTTGCCGGCAGCTGACTTGTTGAACGCTTCTTTGAATGCAGCAACACTGCCCCACTTGGCTGTAATGGCATCGGCCAGCTTGCCGGTGGGTTCGCCGCCACCGTTGGGTGACATGCTGTTCCAGTAGAACGTGTGGTTCCAGACCTGGGCTGCGTTGTTAAATACACCACCCGACGATTTCTTGACGATGTCTTCAAGGGAAGCCGATTCAAACTCGGTGCCGGCAATAAGGTTATTCAGGTTGGTTACGTAAGCCTGGTGGTGCTTGCCGTAGTGGAATTCGAGAGTTTCTTTAGAGATGGTGGGTGCCAGGGCATCCATTGCGTAGGGCAGTTCAGGAAGCGTAAAAGCCATGATCGATATCCTTATTAAAAAACCCGACAACCTGAGAGGCCGAAGGGCAACATGGGTTGACACGAATGCAGGCCACCCGCCGCACGCCCGGTCGCGGGCACTTACAACAGGCGACTTGTTTTAAAAACTTCGACATCGGCACTACCCTGACCCAGTTCAAGGGTGAGCCGGTCTCCAACCGATAAGTCTAACGCATTTTTAACCAGTTCCCCATGGGGGTTCCGGACCAGCGCATAGCCGCGGCCAAGAATTTTTCGGGGGTTGAGTGCCTGAAGTGTTTGCGTAACCGCCTCAAGCCGGGCCCGGGGGGCACGCAACTGACGCACCCCTAAGCCAGAAAGGCGCTGCTGCACCCGGTCGAGCTCACGCTGCGCCCGTACCACCGAGGGCAAGGCCGCCGCCAGACGCGTATTCAGCATGTCCAGTCGCGTGCACGCCAGGGACTGGCACCGCTGCATGGCCTGAAGTGACCGCCGTTGCAAATCATTGACCTGGGTACGCTGACGTTGCAGGCGCTGTTGCGGCGACACCAGCAGTGCCATGGCGCGATCCAGCCGTAATGCCGACCGCTCCAGCACACGCCGTTGCTGGCGCTGAAGGTGGGTCAGCAACTCGCTAACCTGATCAAGGCACCCCTGTCGGGCCACACACGACAGTTCGGCGGCTGCCGTTGGGGTAGGCGCACGCAAATCAGCGACAAAATCGCAAATCGTGAAGTCGGTTTCATGACCAACCCCGCAAATCACAGGGATCGGGCTGGCGGCTACGGCACGAGCCAGCGCCTCGTCATTGAAACTCCACAAGTCCTCAAGACTGCCGCCGCCGCGCACCAGCAGCAGTGTAGCCACTTCGTTGCGTTCAATTGCCGTTTGCAAGGCCTGCACAAGCTTGCCTGCAGCACCGTCTCCCTGAACCGGGGCCGGATAAATCATGACCCTGACGTGTGGCGCCCGACGGGCCATCGATGTCAAGACGTCGCGCAGCGCCGCCGCAGCCATTGACGTCACCACACCGACAGCGTGTGGCATTGGTGCAATCGAACGCTTGCGCGCCGGATCAAACAAGCCTTCGGCAGCAAGCTTTTCCTTGAGTCGCAAAAACGCTTCATGCAAATCACCCTGCCCTGCCCGGCGCAGGGTTTCAACCTGAAGCTGATAATCACCACGCGGTTCGTAAAGCGTGACGGTTGCCCGGAACTCGAAGCGTTCACCGGCACGCGGCGTGAACGACAGCGTCTGGGCTCGCCCGCGAAACATCACCGCACGCACCGAGGCGCGTTCGTCCTTGATGGTGAAGTACCAATGGCCGGAAGCCGCCTGGGTGAAATTCGAGATTTCACCCCGTACCCAAATGCGCGAAAAATTACCCTCAAGCAGGTTACCCACTTGCCGGTTAAGTTGTGTCACGGACAGCACAACATCAGAAGATTCTGCTGGCGAAGCGGCAAAGAATTCAGAGCTCATAACGGCTGTCGAAAACGTGAAAACTGGATGACGAAACCGCACCGGACACTCGGGTGACCGGCGCAAAGGGGCGCCAGTATACCCCCGGATTGACGCGCAAACCAAAACCCGGACGCGTACTGTTGAAAACTGCCCAAAAAAAGGGCTTTAAGGCCATATTCAGAAAGTTTCACAACAGACCTGTCCACAATATTTTTCAGTTTGTCAAATGGACGAAAGATCAAGCCGATTAACCGCATACCTAAAGCCAAACATCATATAAACAACATAAGCTATTGATATTTATCACTTTAATAAAAAATTAACAAATGAGCTCAAATTGTCCACCGAACCTTGAAAGCCCGCCAAACAATGACTTTCGGATAGTTGTACACATAATTATCCACAGTTTCTGTGGATACCTTCAGCAAAGCCTTTGTTTGCGCCATTTAGCGCGTAAAACTACCCGGTTCATGCCCGCTTTCAAGACAAGGATGACGCACGGCCTGCAGGATCTCTGGCTCTTCGAACCCCGGTATCGACGCACTCCGACCAGAGCGCCCGCGCTGACTTGCGTCGTTGTCACTGCAGCGTAAAATGGGCCCCTTGCAAAGACCCCAAAGATCATCAGGCGGGCAACAGGCCCTTGCCGAACGAGCAGAAGGGCTTCCCACACACGGAGACTACGTTTTGCTGCAAATCATTCATGACGCCGGATGGCCGATCTGGCTGCTGATCGCAACCTCCGTCATCGGTCTGGCCCTGATCATCGAACGTTTTCTGGCCTTGCGTACACGCAACATCATGCCGGCGCAACTGTTTGACCAGGCGGTAGACCTGGTCCGAAATGGCCCGGTCATGCCCTCGGCGCTTGAAAAACTGGCAACCAGTTCGCCGTCAGGGCGGATCCTGGCTGAAGTTATCGCGGTTCGTGACCACGAAACGGCTTATCGGGTGTCGGCAATTGAAGATACAGGCAAAGATGTTGCCTGGCGTTTGAACCGCTATGTACCCAGCCTGGCCACCATCGCCGTAATTTCGCCATTATTGGGGCTGTTCGGCACTGTTGTCGGCATGATCGAGATTTTTGCCTCGTACACCCCGGCCGGAGGCGACCCGGCCCAATTGGCGCGTGGCATTTCTGTTGCGCTGTACAACACCGGTTTCGGTATTTTGATTGCTGTCCCAGCGCTGATTTTCCACCGCTATTTCAAAGCACGTGTCGAGCACTTCCTGCACCACATCGAGCACCAGGCCAGCGCGCTTGATCGCCTGCTTCATCCGCACCAACAGCAGGGCCAGACGGTATGAATTTTCGTCGATCCTTTTCGGCCGACGAGCCAGAAATCAATCTGATCCCGCTCATCGATATTTTGCTTGTCATCCTGATTTTTCTGGCGGCCACCACCTCGTTCCAACGCTATCAGCAACTGAATGTATCGCTGCCGCAAGCCAGCGCCCAGGCGATCAGCGGCGAACCCTTGCGACTGGCCATCAGCCAGGACGGTTTGTATGCGCTTGATGCCATTCTGATTGACAGCGCTTCGGTGGCCGACATCGCCACGGCGCTGGCTCGTGCCAGCCAGGGGCAGGATGACCCTGTCCTGCTCATCAACGCTGATGCCCAGGCGTCCCACCAGGCCGTAATTACGGCCATGCAGGCGGCTCGCCAGGCCGGCATTTCCCAGGTCAGCTTTGCCACGCAGGGTCCTTAAGGCGCAATCTTGAAACTCAGGCAACGACTTACGCAAAAAATCCACACCATCTGGCAAACGCCCGGTCTGACCAGCACCCTGCTGCTCCCCCTGTCCTGGCTGGTCTGGCTGTTTGTGCGCGGCAAGCAGCACCGATGGCAGAAGTGCCCGCCAGATCGCGTGGCGCCGATGCCCGTCATCGTGGTGGGCAACCTGATGGTCGGCGGTACCGGCAAAACACCGGTCGTCATTGCGCTGGTTCAGGGGCTGCAAAAGCTGGGTTGGACGCCAGGGGTCATCAGCCGCGGCTACGGTGCACGACAGCCCGACGACCAGGCCTGCTGCGGGGTTGCACCGCTGGATCCGGCCTTGTACGGTGACGAACCCAGCCTGATCGCCGCCGCCACCGGAGCCCCGGTGGCTGTTCACCCCAAACGAACCTTGGCACTGCTGGCATTGCACAGCCAGCGGCCAGATGTGGACGTTGTGATCGCAGACGACGGCCTGCAGCACCTTGCGCTGGCCCGGGACCTTGAAATTGTGGTGCAGGACGCACGCGGCCTGGGTAACGGCCGCCTGCTGCCGGCCGGGCCGCTTCGCGAGCCGCGAGACCGCCTTGCAACGGTGGACCTGATCATCAGCAACATCAGCGCAACCGACAACCAGGAAGCGGTCACAAACCCGCATCGTCACAAAACACTGCCCGGGCTTCCGCATCAGGTGCCCGCCATTCGCATGCAACTGCAACCCATCAGTTGCACCCACCTGCTGACCGGTGAAACAATGACCTGGCATCAATGGCGCCAGCGTCACGGCACGACCCCCGTTGCTGCTGTTGCGGCTATCGGTCAGCCCGAACGCTTTTTTGGCATGCTGCGTCACCTGGGGCTTAATCTTGGTCAATGCATCGGGCTGCCCGACCACGACGACTTTTCCCGTGCGCCATTCAGCCGCATGGCCGCTTCATTGATTCTGGTAACCGACAAAGACGCCGTGAAATGCCGCCACCTGAACGATCCCCGGCTATGGTCGGTGCAGGTCGCACCGCGGTTTTCTGACGAAACATGGGTGCAGCATATCCACCAGCGGCTAAAATCATTAACTTCCTGAAATCACCCCGGACCTTGCCATGGACTCAAACCTCTTACAAATTCTGGTCTGCCCCGTCTGCAAGGGCCCCCTGCAACACGATGCCCAAAACCACGAACTGATCTGCAAAGCCGACCGTCTGGCGTTCCCCGTCCGCGACGGCGTGCCCGTCATGCTCGAGCACGAAGCACGCGTCATCGTGCCAGGAACCAACGACGCCAACCCTGGCACCACACCATGAGTTTTGTAGCGGTCGTACCGGCCCGCGCCGCATCAACGCGCTTGCCAGGCAAGCCGCTGCTCGACATCGGCGGCAAACCCATGGTGGTTCGCACTGCCGGCCAGGCCCGCTTGTCAAAAGCCCGTACTGTCGTCGTCGCCACTGACGACGACACCATCTGCAAAACAGTGCAGGGGCATGGCTTAACCGCGGTACTGACACGCACCGATCATGCAACCGGTACCGACCGGCTGTCAGAGGTTGTTGACTTGCTGGGCTTGCCCGACGACGACATCGTGGTCAATGTCCAGGGCGATGAGCCCCTGATTGACCCCGCCCTCATCGACGCTGTCGCCACAACGCTGGCACGCCACCCCACGGCAGCCATTGCCACCTGTGCGGCACCCATCGGCGATGCCGACACGCTGTTCAACCCCAATGCTGTCAAAGTCGTCTGCAACCATCTCGGGCTGGCACTGTACTTTTCACGGGCGCCAATCCCCTGGGCACGCGATGCCCTGGCCGATGGCCAACACCGGCTTGCCCCCGGCATTCCTGCATTGCACCATATCGGGCTTTACGCGTATAAAGTGGGTTTCCTGAAAAAGTTTCCTGGTTTAACCGTGGGCCCCCTTGAGCAATTCGAATCACTAGAGCAGCTCAGGGCCCTTGAAAACGGCTATTCCATTGCAGTCATGGTTACCGATACCCCTCCGGCAGCCGGTGTTGACACGCCAGCCGACCTTGCCCGGGTACGCGAAATTTTCACAAATCGGTTATAAACCATCTGCATATTTATCCGTCCGGCGTGATAATTGTTGCGCCGCCGCATTAAAAGAAAGTTCAAAAGTACTACTGGAGGTAATTTCATGCGACTGATTCTTCTCGGTCCCCCCGGTGCTGGCAAAGGCACGCAAGCCACATTCATCACCCAACAATTTGGCATCCCCCAAATTTCCACGGGTGACATGCTGCGCGCGGCCGTCAAGGCTCAAACCCCGCTGGGTATTGAAGCCAAGAAAATCATGGACACCGGCGGTCTGGTTTCGGATGACATCATCATTGGCCTGGTTCGCGATCGCCTCAAAGAAGCCGATTGCCAGAACGGTTACCTGTTTGACGGCTTTCCTCGCACAATTCCCCAGGCTGACGCGCTGAAAGACGCCGGTGTCGACCTTGATTACGTCATCGAAATGGTTGTCGCCGACGAAAACATCATCGAGCGCATGAGCGGTCGCCGCGTACACACCGCCAGCGGTCGTACCTACCACGTAACCTTCAACCCACCCAAAACACCCGATACCGACGACGTTACCGGTGAGCCCCTGGTTCAGCGCGACGATGACCGCGAGGAAACCGTGCGCCACCGCCTGTCGGTGTACCAAAGCCAGACACGCCCCCTGGTTGACTACTACCAGTCCTGGGCAGCTACCGGTGATGCCAAAGCACCGAAGTTCCGTCAGGTTGAAGGGGTTGGCAGCGTCGAAGACATCCGCAGTCGCATTACACAAGCGCTTGAAAGTTAATTTCCGAATATCATGCAAATCAAAGATAAAGTTTTCATCGTAACCGGCGGGGCCTCGGGCCTGGGTGCGGGTACCGTGCGCATGCTGGTTGCCGAAGGTGCAAAAGTTGTTCTGGCCGACGTTCAGGATGAACCCGGTCAGGCACTGGCCAAAGAACTGGGCCAAACCTACGTCCACTGCGACGTAACCCAGGAAGCCGATGGTCAGGCGGTTGTTGACGCCGCACGTAAACTGGGCCCGCTGTTTGGTCTGGTTAACTGCGCCGGCATTGCACCGGCCTCGCGCATTGTGGGCAAAAATGGCCCACACGCGCTTGACCTGTTCCAGAAAGTCATCATGGTCAACCTGGTGGGCAGCTTCAACATGTCGCGCCTGGCCGCCGCCGCCATGTCGGAAAACACCCCGGAAGCCACCGGCGAGCGTGGCATCCTGATCAATACCGCCTCGGTAGCCGCCTACGACGGCCAGATCGGCCAGGCCGCCTACGCCGCCTCAAAAGCCGGTGTGGTTGGCATGACACTGCCTGTGGCACGCGACTTGTCCAAACTGGGCATCCGTTGCATGACCATCGCCCCCGGCATTTTCGGTACACCCATGGTGTACGGCATGCCCCAGGAAGTACAAGACTCGCTGGCCGCCAGCATTCCGTTCCCGTCACGTCTGGGTCGCCCTGAAGACTACGCCAAACTGGTACAAAGCATCATCACCAACGAAATGCTGAACGGGGAAACCATCCGTCTGGATGGCGCCATCCGTATGGCTCCAAAATAAGACGCTGACCAGCCATGGGCTTGTTACGGTCCGCCGCAACAGTCAGCAGCTTTACCCTGCTATCGCGAATCACTGGCCTGATTCGCGATATTTTTATTGCCAGTTCCTTTGGCGCAGGGCCCCTGACTGACGCCTTCTGGGTTGCCTTTCGCATCCCCAACCTGTTGCGTCGCCTGTTTGCCGAAGGTGCGTTTTCGCAGGCCTTTGTACCCATTCTTGGCGAAGCCAAAAACAACGGCACACCAGACTCGGTACGCGTGCTGCTTGATCGCGTCGCCCTGCTGCTGACGGTGGCACTGATGGCCGTTACCCTCATCGGGATGCTGGCCACGCCCTGGGTCGTCAGCGCCATGGCCAGTGGCCTGCGCACGGCCGGTCGTCACGCCGAATTTGAAGCCGCAGTCTGGATGACACGATTGATGTTCCCTTACATCATTTGCATGTCATTGGTGGCGTTTGCCTCTGGTGTGCTGAACACCTGGCGGCGTTTCGCCGTACCCGCCTTCACACCCGTCTTGCTGAACATCGCCATGATCGTGGCGTGCATTTTCCTGACCCCGCTGTTTGAAACCCCGATTTATGCCCTGTCTGTTGGCGTGATGGCCGGTGGCATAGCCCAGCTGACCGTGCAATGGGTGGCATTGGCACGGCTGGGGCTGACCCCCCGGCTGTCATGCGGTATCAAAACTGCCGCACAAGACCCCACGGTTCAGCGCGTGATGCGCCAGATGCTGCCCGCCATTCTGGGCGTATCGGTTGCGCAAATTTCACTGCTCATCAATACCAATATCGCCACGTGGCTGACAGCCGGCAGCGTCACGTGGCTGTCATTCGCCGATCGCCTGATGGAATTTCCGACAGCCTTGCTGGGTATTGCCTTGGGTACCGTGTTACTGCCCAGCCTGTCGGCAGCGCATGCCGCAAAGAATGCTGACGACTACAGCAACCTGCTTGACTGGGGTTTGCGGCTGGTGATGCTGCTGGGCTTGCCGGCCGCCATGGGCATGGTCTTGTTGTCCGAGGGGCTGGTCGCCACCCTGTTTCATTATGGCGCGTTCAACGCCGCCGACGTCGAGCAAACCCGTCTGGCCGTCATGGCCTATTCAGCCGGGTTAATCGGCCTGCTGGCGATTAAAATTCTTGCTCCAGGCTTCTATGCCAGGCAAGACATAAAAACACCGGTCAAAATTGCGATTGCTGTACTGATCCTGACGCAAATATTCAACCTGGTGTTCGTGCCAATGTTCGCCCACGCGGGGCTGGCGCTGTCGATTGGGCTGGGTGCCACAGTCAATGCCCTGCTGCTGCTGGTGCTGCTGTGCCGGCGTGGCGTTTACCAGCCGCGCAAGGGGTGGCTGATGTTCATGGTCAAGGTCGCCCCTGCCCTGGCGGCCTTGGCGGCCGTGCTGATACTTGCCAACCAGCACATCAACTGGATAACCTTCGACAGCGTCTTCTTGCGCGTCGTGTGGTTGGCTGGTGTACTGGGCTGCGCGGGCATCGCTTACTTTTCTGTGTTGTTTGTGGCAGGTTTTCGCCCACGGCACTTTACAAGAAAAGCCTTGTAAGATAGAATCTTGGTCTTTGCTAATTAAACAGCTGCGCCGCCCGGCCTATAGCCGCGCTGCAGCCTAACTGTAAAACTAATACCACTATGGCCAACACCGCACAAGCTCGCAAACGTGCCCGTCAATCGGTTGCACTTAACAAACATAACTCAAGCCTGCGCTCTATGCTGCGCACAGCTATCAAGCGCGTTCGCCAGGCTATCGATGCCGGCGACAAAGCTGCTGCTACCGAAGTGCTGCAAAAAACCACCAGCATCATCGATCGCGTTGCCGACAAAAACATCATTCACAAAAACAAGGCTGCCCGTCACAAAAGCCGTCTTGCCGCTGCTGTCAAAGCAATTTAATGATTGCAGTCGTTTAATTGGCAAAATTGCCTGGGCCACTTGTAAAAGTGGCTCGCAATAAAGAACAAGGGCGCTTCATGCGCCCTGTTTTTTTGCCTGAAACAATGTTGTTGCGGTGTTAAGGCATGGCCCTGGCCCGATCATCATGAACTACCCGTAAAAAAGCCCGGTTAGTCCGGGCGTTGGGGTGGGCCTTGGCGCTCTTGGGTTTTTAACTGGTTGCTTTTTGCAAAATCGACCACAAAAGCCCACGCCAAAGGTTCCAGGGCGCGCAAACGGTGATCGACCACAACACACCGGACACCATCGATATACGTTGGATACACGTAGGGCGAATAACTTAAGCGGTCTTTCCTGGTACCAGGTGGGCGAAACTGCGACATGACCCCTGCAAGCCTTTCGGCCCAGTCGCTGGGGCGAAACCGCTGACCGGTTTCTGTAACGCCAAAAATAATAAGCTGCTGCACGATTCTGACTGTAGTAAATATAGCTGGCCATTGTACCGCGTTCCCCCTCTGGCAGCACCCCATGAAAATTGTTTAATATAGTCAGCTTGACTGAATAACTACCAGGGCCAACGATGTCTAATGCAACCCCGCAAGCGGCGCCACTGCGCCACTTCCTGCAGTTCACCGACTTTACCCCCCAGGAAATCCAGTACGTGCTCGACAGGGCCCGCCTGATCAAAGACAAATTCAAGCGTTACCTGCCTCACCATACCCTGCACGATCGCACGCTGGCCATGGTGTTTGAAAAGGCCAGCACCCGCACCCGCGTGTCATTTGAAGCCGGCATGTACCAACTGGGCGGGTCGGTCATCCACCTGACCACTGGCGATTCGCAACTGGGGCGCTCTGAGCCCATCGAAGACACGGCACGCGTGGTGTCGCGCATGGTCGACCTGGTCATGATCCGCACCTTCGAACAAACCCGCATCGAACGTTTTGCCGAACACTCGCGGGTACCGGTCATTAACGGGCTGACCAACGAATTTCACCCCTGCCAGATTCTGGCCGACATCCTGACGTTCACCGAACATCTGGGCCCCATCCAGGGCAAAACGGTGGCCTGGATCGGTGACGCCAACAATATGTCGTATACCTGGCTGCAGGCGGCTGAACTGCTGGGCTTCACCCTGCATGTATCAACACCCAAGGGCTACGAGCTTGATCCGGCCCGCATTGGCAACCCGCCTGAACACACCCTGCGTATTTTTGATAATCCGCTTGAAGCCTGCCGCGACGCGCACCTGGTTACCACCGACGTCTGGACCAGTATGGGCTACGAAGAAGAAAACGAGGCGCGCCGCACGGCCTTTGCCGACTGGTGCGTTGACAACCGCATGATGGAAGTGGCCGACCCGAAAGCGATATTCATGCATTGCCTGCCTGCCCACCGTGGCGAAGAAGTCACTGCCGACGTTATTGATGGCCCGCAAAGCGTGGTATGGGACGAAGCCGAAAACCGCATGCACGTCCAGAAGGCACTGATGGAGTTCCTGGTACACGGCCAAATCAAGAACCAGAACTGACGACAGCCGGGCATTAAGGGGTCACACGGCAAGCCTCAACAGCCCTTATACCCAGAAAGCCTGCTGGACACAAAACCCGCCACTACTGAAAACCCAGGCTCGCAAGAACCCTATACCAACCCCTGGCAACAAAATCCGTTCTGCAAAAAAGCCGCTTCTTTTAAAAGAAGCGGCTTTTTACTATTAATGCACCGTCAAAATGACACTGCACCCGTTACGCTATTGGGCGGCAGGCAATGCCTTTCGATAGCCTGCAAATAGTCACTGCATGCCTGTCGAAAAGACCTTCCGGCCCTTTAGACACGACACAAGCACTTATTTATCTTCTTTTTTCGAAACGTCTTGCAGCAACGGCACGCCATTGTCTTTCGATGATGACAACAACCCAACCTGCGAATACGTACGCAGCTTGTCGCGCGTATCGACAATATCAAGGTTGCGCATGGTCAATTGGCCAATGCGATCGCGCGGCGAGAACACCGAATCACCTTTTTCCATGGTCAGGCGATCGGGGTGATACGTAAGATTTGGGGATTCAGTGTTCAAAAGGGAATAGTCATTGCCACGGCGCAGTTCAATGGTGACCTCGCCGGTAATGGCTGACGCCACCCAACGCTGCGCTGACTCGCGCAGCATGATGGCCTGCGGGTCGAACCAGCGGCCCTGATACAGCAAGCGACCCAGCTTGCGACCATTTTCACGGTACTGCTCAATGGTGTCTTCGTTGTGAATGCCCGTAACCAGGCGCTCGTAGGCAATGAACAACAAGGCCATGCCGGGGGCTTCGTAAATGCCACGGCTTTTGGCTTCAATGATGCGGTTTTCGATCTGGTCGCTCATGCCCAGGCCATGACGACCGCCAATGACATTGGCTTCCATCATGAGCTCGACAGCGCTACTGAACGTTTTGCCGTTCAGGGCAACCGGCTGGCCATCTTCAAAGCGTACGGTAACTTCTTCGGTTTTAACCTGAACGTCATCGCGCCAGAACGCAACGCCCATGATGGGCTGCACAATCTTGATGCCCGAATTCAGGAATTCAAGGTCTTTGGCCTCGTGCGTGGCACCCAGCATGTTTGAATCGGTGGAATAGGCCTTTTCAGCCGACATTTTGTAGTCAAAACCGTGCTGACGCATGTATTCGGACATTTCGGCACGACCACCCAGTTCGTCGATGAACGTCTGGTCGAGCCAGGGCTTGTAAATCTTGAGCTCGGGGTTGGTCAGCAAACCGTAGCGATAGAAGCGCTCGATGTCATTTCCTTTGTACGTACTGCCATCACCCCAGATGTTGACGCCATCTTCTTTCATGGCAGCAACCAGCATGGTGCCGGTAACGGCACGACCAATCGGGGTTGTGTTGAAGTACGTGGCGCCTCCGGTAGTGACGTGGAACGCACCGCATTGCAGCGCGGCAATCCCTTCAGCCACCAGTTGAGGCCGGCAGTCGATCAGGCGGGCAAGTTCTGCGCCGTATTCTGTTGCACGGCGGGGAATGGCGTCGTAATCGGGCTCGTCGGGCTGACCCAGATTGGCGGTGTAGGCGAACGGGACTGCACCTTTTTCGCGCATCCACAACAGCGCGGCACTGGTGTCAAGGCCACCCGAAAATGCAATACCGACCTTCTGGCCGACCGGAACGTTTTGAAGAATAGTGGTCATTGAATGGCTGCCTGAAACATTGCGATAAAAATGAAATTCTACACCGTAAGGGGTACTGCTCAGGCCGGCAAACGCATATCGAAGCCCGGCAAGTCGGACGGTTGGTCGATATCGGCAAAGATCCCCGTCGAGCCGACAGGAACCGTAGTTATCGTCACCAGGTTACCCGTCAGCAAACGTCGCGCGCCTTCATCACCCTGCAACTGACGCAAGCGCGGCAACCATCCGGGGCCCCAGAGCACCGGATTACCCGTCTTGCCATCAAACCGGGGGCGCACAACAGCCAGGTGGCGGGCCTGAAAATCACCCAGCACACGCCAGGCCTGCACCACTTCGGCCACAATGGCAGGCGACACCCCGGGCATATCGCCCAGCAGCACCATCAGGGCGGCCTGCGGATCAATCGATGCGGCCACCCGGACGGACGCCGCCTGCCCCTGCGCATAGTCGGGGTTGTGCACCAGCTGAACCGGCAAACCTTGAAGTGCCTTTTCGACCTGTTCCGACTGATAGCCTGTCACCACATGAACAGGCCCGCAGTTTGCCCCCAGGGCCTGCCTTACCACGTGGCGCACCAGGGGTTGCCCCTGATAGTCAAGCAGCAGCTTGTTGACCGGGCCCATACGCCGGCTCATGCCCCCTGCAAGAACACACAACGTTACCGGTGCAAGAGGGCCCTGGTATGAATTTGTTTCAGTACGCATAGAATCTGATCAGACCTTGATAGCCATTAATGAACCTGGGCCCGAAAAACGCGTTGGTACCCGCAAACGTCGCAGCACCCTTATGATGATGGCTTAATGGCAAGAGTTATCGGCGACAGGCCGCACAGCGATCTGCCCCGGTCGCTTCGCACTGGCACAGTTAACAGCACAACCCGGCCCAATTTTAAAAGCTCTGGTGAATGACCGACCATGATTACGAAAATATCCAATGCAAAACTGCGCGGCCGCACTGACCTGTGGTGCATTACCATTATCGACGGAAAAATCGCGTCAATCGACCCGCAGGCCGGCACGCCAGCGGCAGCGCCGCAGCAAAACGCCCCAGGCCCGTCAAGCCTGGCCAGCACGCCTGCGCCGCAGCAGGCCGCGCCACAACGGCCTGCGCTGCACCTGCCCTGCCCGTCCCTGCCAACCCCGGATCACATCGATGCCAACGGGGGCCTGGTCATCCCGCCCTACGTTGAACCGCACATTCACCTGGATGCCACCCAGACCGCCGGACAACCGCGCTGGAACCTTTCGGGCACGCTGTTTGAGGGCATCGCCTGCTGGGCCGAGCGCAAGGCGCTGCTGTCAGTAGAAGACGTCAGGCAGCGCGCCTGGCAGACCCTGAAATGGCAAATGGCCCAGGGCATACAGCACGTACGCACACATGTCGATGTATCAGACCCATCGCTTACCGCCCTGAAAGCCATGCTTGAGGTACGCCGTGAAATCGCCCCCTGGCTGGACCTGCAGATTGTGGCGTTTCCACAAGAGGGCATCTTGTCTTACCCCAACGGTGAGGCACTGCTGGAAGAAGCCCTGAAAATGGGCGCAGACGTGGTAGGTGCCATACCCCACTTCGAATTCACCCGCGAACTGGGCGTTGAATCATTGCATAAGGCTATGGCCCTTGCCATGCGCTACGACCGGCCCGTTGACGTGCATTGCGATGAAACCGACGACGAACAATCACGCTTTCTGGAAACGCTGGCCATGCTGGCCTGGCGTGAAGGCCTGGGCAAGCGCGTTACCGCCAGCCATACCACGGCCATGCACAGCTACAACGGCGCGTACACCTCGCGCCTGATGCGCCTGCTGACCCTGTCAAACATCAATTTCGTCTCGAACCCGCTGGTCAACATTCACCTGCAGGGCCGCTTTGATGACTACCCGAAACGGCGCGGCCTGACCCGCGTGAAAGAATTACTGGCCAACGGGCTGAACGTGTGCTTTGGCCATGACGATGTGTTTGACCCCTGGTACCCGCTGGGTACCGGCAACCTTCTGCAGGTCCTTCACATGGGACTGCACGTGGCACAAATGATGGGCTTTGAACAACTGGACAACGGACTTGACCTGATTACCACCAACAGCGCGCGCACGCTGGGCCTGAACGGTTATGGCATTGAGCCCGGTAACCCTGCAAACCTGCTGGTCCTGCCCGCCGACAGCGGCTTTGACGTACTGCGAAGGCAAGTGCAGGCGCAATATGTGGTGCGTCACGGGAAACTGCTGGCGCAAACCCGCCCTGCCCGTACCGAACTGCACCTGAACAACACACTCGAGGTGGACTTTCGATGAACACACTCAAACCTGGCTTTACCGACCCGCTTTTCGAACTGTGGGCTCAACGTACCCTGCTTACCCTGGCCGAGGGCGCGTCGGGACACTGTGTAACCCTAGCCTGACCGGTTTACCACCAACGTGCATTTGACCGGCGTGACGAGATCTTTCAGACCTCAAGCGCCTCATAGGCCTCGCGGACCACGTCGGCACCATACTGGCGCTCAAGGCGCCTGACGGTAAAGTGCCCCCGGGCCATATCCTGAAAATGGTTAATGAACAGCGTATTGATGGCGGCACCACCGGCCGCACCAATGGCCGGAATGGCTTGTGCCGCTGCTTTTTCAGTGACCTGAACCCCGAATCGCTTGGCTACCTTGGCAATCAGCTTGACCATGATGGGCGCCCCCTGTTCGGCCACGCCTTTTTCGGCAATGTATTTGCCGGCTTCGGTAACCGACTGCGCCAATGCGGCCCGAACCGCAAAATAGCCGCTTTCAGCGCTGTCGTCTTGCGTCGTTTTGCCCCCAAGAGCAAATACCTCGATGCAGGCACGGCGGGTAGCTTCGTTATTGATCGATTCGCCATGGCTGCGGGCGATATCAGCCACAGAACGCAACATAATGGTTGTAGACACAGGCAGCTCGACAGCGATGGCGCCAAGCCCGAAAAAGCCACCGATACCTCCGGACACTGCTACGCCGAACTGATGCCAGCGGTTGGACGGCTTGCGACCGGGCTGATCACCCAGGGTGTATAGCGCCGCATTGGTCGCACGCATAAGGGCCGCCTGCGTCAGGGTACCAATCTGGCGAGTCCAGGACGACGGCAACCGCGCCAGACCTTTTTCAATCGGCATACCGATAACACTGGTAATGCGTGAGGCCAGGCCCGGGTGCTCCAGCCGCTTTTTGGCCTGTTTGAGGGCTTCGATATCTTCAGGGGCGATCATGCTTCGTCAATGGTTTAATGTCGGGAACAATCAACAGTAACACCCCCTGAAGCACTGACACAGCCAATTGTTTCAGTCACTTCAAGCGGGTTAGCGTCACGCTGGCCTCGCCCGCTTCTGACGAAACCCAAATAGTGTTGTCCTGAACATTGATATTCAGCACCATCTTGCGTGCAGCCAGGGCCATCAGGGCTTGCGTACCATCGACATCCAGCATGAACACCTGCAGTTTCCGGGCACGGCCAAGCTTGCCTTGCACGCCTTGCCACCACACCGCCGCATTGCGCCCATAGGCAAAAACCACAACATCATCGGCACGCCCGCACGCCTTGAGCAACCGCCGTTCATCCGGCAAACCGGTTTCCGCCCATTGAATGATTGCACCGGTAAGGTCTTGCCGCCACAAATCGGGTTCGTCAGCTTCAGACAAACCCCGCGTGAACGCGAGCGTTTCGGTGTCGTCGGCCAGCAAGGCGAAGGCCAGCAAACGCACCATCAGACGCTCGTCGGTTTCTGAGGGATGACGCGCAACCGTCAGGGCGTGGCTGGCGTAATAGCCACGGTCGTTATCAGCAATATTAAGGTCGGCTTTGTAAACCGTTGAGCGCAGGGCCATGAGAACCAGGAGTTAGTTT
>JBAYOZ010000003.1:0-26503 GCA_041677965.1 Pusillimonas sp. | reverse complement strand
CGGTGATGCGGATGGTATAGCCTGACGCAACCAGGGTCGCGAAGGCCAGATGCTCGCCCATACCCCAGTCGAGCGGCTGCTCGCCACGAGCCATTTTCAGACGGTCAGTCAACAACTTGTTGACCAGGGGGTGAACGGTAAAGCCTTCAGGCACCTGGGTGATACGTTCACCGATGCGGGTCAGTTCAGCCAATGGCACACCGGTGTCGGCGTGGTCTGTCCATTTGGCGTTAAGGAACGGGCTCCAGTCGGTCGCGTACTTGTTTTTGTAATCGGTAAGGACGGGCTCGACGGTTTTCTGGCCGTCTTCCATAAGCTGACGGTACTCTTTGACCATGTCGTCGGGCTCGTTCTCGGCCAGAACACCCTGGGCAACCAGCTTGTCGGCATACGTCTTGCGCGTGCCGGGGTGCTGGCCAATGCGCTTGTACATCAAGGGCTGGGTAAGCGCAGGCGTGTCTTGCTCGTTGTGGCCCAGTTTACGGAAGCAGACGATATCGACTACGACATCGTGCTTGAATTGACGGCGGTAGTCGAGTGCGAGTTCTGTCACGTAGACAACCGCTTCGGGGTCGTCACCGTTAACGTGGAACACGGGCGCCTCGATCATCTTGACGACGTCGGTACAGTACAGGGTTGAGCGAGAGTCGCGCGGGTCAGATGTTGTAAAACCGATCTGGTTGTTAATGACAATGTGAAGCGTACCGCCCGTACCATAGCCGCGGGTTTGCGCCATGTTGAGGGTTTCCATGACAACACCCTGGCCGGCAAATGCGGCGTCACCGTGTACCAGAACCGGCAGGACTTGCGAACCTTCTTTATCGCCACGACGGTCTTGACGGGCGCGAACGCTGCCCTCGACCACAGGGTTGACGATTTCAAGGTGGGACGGGTTGAATGCCAGCGACAGGTGAACCGGACCGCCACGTGTGGACAGATCGCTTGAAAAACCGTTGTGGTATTTGACGTCGCCGTCGGTGAGGTTCTGGGCGTACTTGCCTTCAAATTCAGCGAAAAGGTCGCCGGGCATTTTGCCCATGATGTTGACCAGCATGTTCAGGCGACCGCGGTGGGCCATACCCACAACGATTTCCTGCACGCCATTTTCACCGGCATGATTGACCACTTCGTCCATTGCCGCAATGAAGCTTTCACCCCCTTCGAGAGAGAAACGCTTTTGACCAACGTACTTGGTATGCAGGAAACGCTCGATACCTTCGGCTTCAGTAACCTGGCGCAAGATGTGACGCTTGCGGTCGGCAGAGTAGGCAGGAACGCCGGAGGATTCGAGGCGTTCCTGGATCCAACGCTTGGCGGCTGGATCGGACATGTGCATGAATTCGGCGCCGATGTTACGGCAGTAGGTGTCACGCAAGGCCTTGAGCATGTCGCGCAGCGTCATGGTTTCGGACTTGGTGAAGTAGGTGTTTGTTGCTGAATAGACCTGATCAAGGTCGGACTCGGTCAGGCCATAAAACCCAGGGTCGAGCTCGGGGATGGCAGGACGATCTTGACGCTTGAGCGGATCGAGTTCTGCAAACCGTGGACCGAGTGTGCGGTACGCTGAAATAAGCGACTGAACAGACACTTGCTTGCTGGCCACGGTGAGGTCGGGTTGCTGGACGCGAATGCCGACAAAGGCATTGTTTTTGGCACGTTCGGCAAAGGACTGAATAATGGGCGCGTGGGCCTGGTCACGGGTGACTTCCTTACCATCGGTAGCCGGCAGATGCTGCAGCTGATCGAAGTAGGCACGCCATTCATCGGAGACCGAACCGGGGTTATCAAGGTAGGATTCGTAGAGTTCTTCTACGTAAGGCGCATTGCTGCCGAAGAGATATGAATTAGATAATGATTCGTTTTGTGAGGACATATATTCGCTTCACCTTACCGAGTGCTTCACTCGTTTGATGCAGGGGGAACACCTTCCGCGACACGGCCAGACCGTTTAGCGGATAGCGGGGGCAGAAGGCAACAGTACGACGCCTTGGGTAGCCGTATTAAAGTTAGTATAACCACAAACAATTTGGAATGTAACCGGCCAAACCGAAACCACCGGGTTTTGAAAACCCAACGTTGATTTTTACTGACACATGCCCGAAAACCGGTGTCACGGGATGCACACATTCGACGAATGGTGTATTTTTCTAACGTTTACTTTTTCATTGCATAACTCAGGAGCAGTACCTTATGGACGCCAAGGCGGACCTCTCAAAAATGGCCCTCGATTACCATGCTTTCCCCACACCCGGAAAGATCTCGGTAACGCCCACAAAAACACTGGCCAATCAAGATGATTTGTCGCTGGCGTATTCGCCTGGCGTAGCTATTGCAAGCATGGCAATTTATGAAGGCGGCGAAGAAGCTGCTGCCAAGTACACGTCGCGCTCAAATCTGGTTGGCGTGGTCACCAACGGTACGGCCGTACTGGGCCTGGGCAATATCGGCCCGTTGGCCGCAAAACCGGTCATGGAAGGCAAAGGTTGTCTTTTCAAGAAGTTTGCCGGCATTGACGTTTTCGACATCGAACTGAACGAGCTCGACCCCGACAAGCTGGTCGACATCATTGCTGCTCTGGAACCTACCCTGGGCGGCATCAACCTTGAAGACATCAAGGCCCCCGAGTGCTTCTACATCGAGAAAAAGCTTCGTGAGCGCCTGCGCATTCCGGTCTTCCATGACGACCAGCATGGTACGGCCATCATTTCATCGGCAGCCATTCTGAACGGGCTGAAGGTAGTCGGTAAAAAGCTGGACGAAGTAAAACTGGTGTGCTCGGGTGCCGGTGCAGCAGCCATTGCCTGCCTGAACCTGCTGGTCAGCCTTGGCATCCCGCGCAAGAACATTTTCGTGGTCGATTCGCGCGGCGTTATCTGGGAAGGCCGTGATGCCAACATGGAACCCACAAAAGCACAGTACGCCCAAGCCACCGATGCACGCACACTGGCAGATGTCTGCAAAGGCGCTGATGTATTTCTGGGTTGTTCTGCTCCGGGCGTACTGACGGGCGATATGGTCAAAACCATGGCCGACAAACCCCTGATTCTGGCGCTGGCCAACCCCGAGCCGGAAATCCGCCCTGAAGAAGCCAAGGCTGCACGACCCGATTGCATTATTGCAACGGGTCGTTCCGACTACCCGAACCAGGTCAACAACGTACTGTGCTTCCCGTTCATTTTCCGCGGTGCCCTTGATGTCGGCGCAACCGTCATCAATGAAGAAATGAAACTGGCTTGCGTCAAAGCCATTGCCGAACTGGCCGAAGCCGAACAAAACGATGAGGTCGCCACCGCGTATGCCGGCCAGGATCTTTCGTTTGGCCCCGACTACATTATCCCCAAACCCTTCGACCCCCGCCTGATCATCAAAATCGCTCCGGCGGTTGCCCAGGCTGCTGTCGACTCTGGTGTTGCCACCCGCCCCATCGAAGACATCGAAGCCTATCGCCAGCGTCTGATGGGTCTGGTTTACCACACCGGCCAACTGATGCGTCCACTGTTCCTGCAGGCAAAAAGCGCACCAAAACGGGTCATTTATGCCGACGGTGAAGACGAGCGCGTATTGCGTGCTGTTCAAACGGTTGTCGACGAGAACATTGCAAGGCCAATCCTTATCGGACGCCCTGCCGTCATTGACATGCGCATCCAGAAATTCGGTTTGCGCCTTGTTCCCGGCCAAAACGTCGAATTGGTCAACCCCGAAGACGATGATCGTTTCAACGAAACCTGGACCGGTTACTACAAACTTCAGGGGCGCAATGGCGTTACCCCGGAAATCGCAAAAGCCATGGTGCGCAAGCACAATACCCTTATTGGTGCCATGCTGCTGCAACGTGGCGATGCCGACGCCCTGATTTGCGGCATTGCCAGCAAGTTCGACAACCAGCTCAAGTATGTTCACGAAGTTATTGGCTTGAAAGAAGGCGTTGAAACTTACGCGGCCATGAACGTACTGATGCTGCCCGACCAGACCTTGTTCATCTGTGACACGCACGTCAATGAAAACCCAAGCGCCGAAGAAATCGCCGAAATGACAATCCAGGCAGCCGACGAAATCTTGCGCTTTGGCGTCGTGCCTAAAGTGGCACTGCTTTCGCACTCGAACTTTGGCAGCCGGGTTACCGAATCATCACGCAAAATGGCGCGTGCACGCCAGCTGCTTAACGAGCGTGTTCCCCAGCTTGAGGTTGACGGTGAAATGCATGCCGATTCGGCCTTGTCAGAAAAGATCCGCCTGCGCGCCTACCCTGATTCGAACCTCAAGGGGCCAGCCAATCTGCTGATCATGCCCAATCTTGACACCGGCAACATCACCTATAACATGCTCAAAATGACAGGCAGTAACGGAGTTTCGCTGGGGCCTGTCTTGCTCGGTGCTGCCCGCCCGGTGCACATTTTGACCACCTCGGCCACCGTTCGTCGTATCGTCAACATGACTGCACTGGCTGTGGTCGATGCACAGCAGGAAGCACAGCAAGCGGCGATGAGCAAGAAGTAACCCGCACACCGCCAACAAAAAGCCCGCCATAAAGGCGGGCTTTTTGTTGAGGCAACCAGTAATTTACGACTTGATGTCGCGAACCACTGAACCTGTGTACAGCTGACGCGGACGGCCGATCTTGTATTCGGGATCGGAAATCATTTCATCCCACTGCGAGATCCAGCCAACCGTGCGGGCCAATGCAAAAATGCCGGTAAACAACGGTGTCGGAATGCCGATGGCGCGTTGAACAATACCCGAGTAGAAGTCAACGTTCGGATACAGTTTGCGATCGACAAAGTACTGGTCTTCGAGCGCAATGCGCTCGAGTTCCATGGCCAGCTTGAACAACGGGTCATTTTCAAGGCCCAATGCCGACAACACTTCCTTGCACGTTTCCTGCATCAGTTTTGCGCGCGGATCGTAGTTCTTGTAAACACGGTGACCAAAGCCCATCAGGCGAACGCCCGAGGTTTTGTCTTTAACCTGCTCCATGAACTCGCCAACCTTGGCAACGCCGCCGTTGGCCTGGATGCTTTCGAGCATCTGCAGGCAAGCTTCGTTGGCGCCACCGTGTGCGGGGCCCCACAGGCAGGCGATACCTGCAGAAATCGCTGCGAACGGGTTGGTGCCCGACGAGCCACACAGACGAACCGTAGAGGTGGAGGCGTTTTGCTCGTGATCGGCATGCAAGATGAAGATACGATCAAGCGCACGCTCGACGACCTCATTGACCTTGTAGTCTTCGCACGGGTTGGCAAACATCATGCGCAGGAAATTGCCGGTATAGGACAAATCGTTGCTTGGGTAGATGTAAGGCTGGCCCAACGAATACTTGTAAACCATGGCGACCAGTGTCGGCATTTTCGCGATAAGGCGGATGGCCGACAAGCGACGGTGCTCGGCGTTGGTGATGTCGGTGGCATCGTGGTAGAAGGCCGACAAGGCACCCACGGCGGCAGTCAACATGGCCATCGGGTGTGCATCGCGGCTGAAGCCGCTAATGAACGTTGCCAGCTGTTCATGCACCATGGTGTGATTTGTAACTTCGCTGTCGAACCGCGATTTTTCTTCGGCGTTGGGCAGCTCACCATTCAGGATCAGATGGCAGATATCAAGAAAATCATTGTTCTGAGCCAGTTGGTCAATGGGGTAACCGCGGTAGAGCAACTGCCCTTTATCGCCATCAATGTAGGTAATACCAGACTCGCACGACGCCGTGGACAGAAAGCCCGGGTCGTACGTGAACATGCCGGTTTGGCCGTACAGTTTACGAATGTCAATGACGTCAGGGCCGATAGAGCCCTTGTACACCGGAAATTCTACCGATGCGCTGCCGTCCGAAAACGATAGCGTTGCTTTTTTATCTGACAGTTGCATCTTTTATCCTCAAAAATTTACAGTGCGCGCATCTGCTGTACCAGTCGCTGGATATCGGGTGTAGCGTACACCCCATCAAGCTCTTTACGGCCCAACAGAACATCGAGCAATTCGTTGTCACCCATTTCAAACAGACGGGTCAGGGCGGCAACATCAATATCGGTAAGTTGGGTTTCGTAATGATCAAGAAAATTGGTGATGATCAGATCATTTTCCAACAGACCACGGCGAGCCCGCCAACGCAGACGGGCTCGCTCAAGTTCGGTGAGTGTGCTCATGGCACTTAAATACTGCGCCGAACCAGCAGTTCTTTGATTTTGCCGATAGCCATTGACGGATTCAGACCCTTCGGACAGACGTCTGTACAGTTCATGATGGTGTGGCAACGGAACAGGCGATACGGATCTTCAAGATTGTCGAGACGCTCGGAGGTTGCCTCGTCGCGCGAATCAACAATGAACCGGTACGCCTGCAGCAAACCAGCAGGACCAACGAACTTGTCGGGGTTCCACCAGAACGACGGGCATGATGTTGAACAGCATGCGCACAGAATGCACTCGTAGAGGCCGTCGATCTCTTCGCGGGCTTCGGGCGACTGCAGACGCTCGCGCTCGGGAGGTGGCGTATCGTTAATGAGGAACGGCTTGACTGAATGATACTGGTTGAAGAACTGGGTCATGTCGACGATCAGGTCGCGCACAACCGGCAAACCGGGCAGCGGACGCAGAACGATAGGCTGAGACAGTTCGCGCAGGTTGGTTGTACACGCCAGACCGTTTTTGCCGTTGATGTTCATGGCATCAGAACCACAAACCCCTTCACGGCACGAACGGCGGATTGCCAGACTGTCATCAACGTCGTTCTTGATGCGCACTAGCGCATCAAGCAGCATTTTGTCAGTGGGCTGAAGCTCGACCTCAAGCTTCTGCATGTACGGACGCTCGTCCTTGTCAGGATCGTAGCGGTAGATTTCAAACTTGACGATACGTTTTTGGCTCATTTCAGTTCCTGCTTAGAAGGTCCGTGCTTTGGGTGGGAAGCTCTCGACTGTCAATGGTTTCAATTGAACCGGTTTGTAGTCGAGACGGCCGCCTTCTGAATACCAGAGTGTGTGGCGCAACCAGTTGTCATCATCACGCTGGGGATGGTCGTCGAGGGCATGTGCACCACGGCTTTCGGTACGGTTTGCAGCCGACTTGATGGTGGCACGGGCGACTTCAATCATGTTTGACAGCTCAAGGGCTTCGATACGGGCTGTATTGAACACTTTGGACTTGTCTTTGAAGTAAATTTCGTCAACCTGGGGTGTGAGGCTATCAATGGCATCTACACCTTTGTTCAGCAATTCGAGCGTACGGAATACACCACAGTGTGTCTGCATGGCATTGCGAATGGCATTACCCACTTCTTGCGCCTTGACGCCCGAGGTACGGCTTTCGAGCTTGTTGACACGGTCAAGCGAGTAATCAAGCGATTCCTGGGGCAGGGGCTGGTGCGATGTCTGACGATCGAGATTTTGATCGACGATATGCTTGCCGGCAGCACGCCCGAAAACGATAAGGTCGAGCAGCGAGTTCGTACCCAGACGGTTGGCACCGTGCACCGAAACGGCCGCGCATTCGCCGATGGCGTACAAGCCATTGACAACCTTGGTTTCGCCGTTTTTGAAATCAACGACCTGACCATGGTAGTTGGCAGGAATACCACCCATCTGGTAGTGGATGGTGGGCACAACCGGAATAGGCTCTTTGATCGGGTCAACGTTACCGAACTTGATCGCAATTTCGCGAATTGAGGGCAGACGCTTGTTGATGACATCGGCACCCAGGTGATCGAGCTTGAGCAGTACATGATCGCCATTTGGACCACAACCGCGTCCTTCCTTGATTTCCTGGTCCATCGAACGCGACACAAAGTCGCGAGGTGCCAGGTCTTTCAGGGTAGGCGCATAGCGTTCCATGAAGCGTTCGCCGTCTTTGTTCAACAAGATACCGCCTTCACCGCGAACACCTTCGGTGATCAGAACGCCAGCACCGGCCACGCCGGTGGGGTGGAACTGCCAGAACTCCATGTCTTGCAGGGCGATGCCCGCACGGGCCGCCATGCCCAGACCGTCACCGGTGTTGATGAAGGCATTGGTGGACGCTGCCCAGATACGGCCGGCACCACCGGTAGCCAGAACTGTGGTTTTGGCTTCGAAAATGTAGATTTCGCCGGTTTCCATTTCGAGCGCTGTGACGCCAACAACGTCACCGTCGTCGTTGCGCAACAGGTCGAGTGCCATCCATTCGACAAAAAACTGTGTGCGCGACGCAACGTTACGCTGGTACAGCGTGTGCAACATGGCGTGACCGGTACGGTCGGCCGCAGCACAGGCGCGCTGAACAGGCTTTTCACCAAAATTGGCGGTATGGCCACCGAACGGGCGCTGGTAAATGGTGCCATCGGGGTTGCGGTCGAATGGCATGCCGAAGTGTTCGAGCTCGTAGACGGCCGCTGGCGCTTCACGACACATGAATTCGATAGCGTCCTGGTCGCCGAGCCAGTCGGAACCCTTGACGGTATCGTACATGTGCCAGTACCAGCTGTCTTCGCTCATGTTACCCAGTGCAGCACTGACGCCACCCTGGGCGGCTACCGTGTGCGAGCGGGTGGGGAACACTTTGGACAAGACGGCGACCGACAAGCCCGCTTGTGCCAGTTGCAGAGAGCAACGCATGCCGGCACCGCCGGCGCCTACGACCACAACATCAAACTTGCGGCGAGGTAAGGAATTTTTGACAGCAGCCACGGCTTATAAACTCCAGAGAACTTTAGCGAAATAAACAATTGAACCAACGAGCCACAGTACGGTAAGCACTTGCAAGAGCAAACGAATGCCCGCGGGCTTGACGTAGTCCATCCAGATGTCGCGCACGCCGATCCAGGCATGCCAGGTCAGCGAAATGAATGCCAGGGTGGCCAGCAACTGACCAACAGGCACGACGCCAACATGGAAGGTGAACAGGTTTTGCCAGCTTTCAAAGCCCATACCCGATGTAAACAGGACACCGAAAAACAAAACCAGGGTGTAAATCGCCATGATGACGGCGGTACAGCGCTGAACGATGAAATCGAAAGTGCCGTAGTGCGCACCAACAACGATACGCTTGGTGCCAACGCGTTCTTGAGTAGCCATTACCAAACCCCAAACAATTTAAGACCAAAAACCAATGTGAGCGCGAGGCTTACCCCGAACACCAGGCCAGCACTTTTCTGGGCAGAAACCTTGTCCATACCAATGTGCAGATCAAGGATCAGGTAACGGATACCCGCACAGAAGTGATGCAGATAACCCCAGATCAGGACCAGCAGAACCAGTTTGCAAAGGGGGTTGGAAACCCATTCTGCGATTGAGGCATAAGTTTCAGGCGACGTTACGCTAAGCGCGAACAACGGCACGATTACGAGCGGAAGACACAAAAAGAGCAATGCCCCGCTGACGCGGTGCAGGATTGACGATTTCCCGGCAAGGGGAAGACGGTAGCTCATGATCTGCGGAACGCTGATATTGCGAAACTGCGGACGCGGCTTGGAAGCTGAATCGGACATGATGGCCTCGAGGTTAACAAACAAATAATTGCAAAATGCTATCGGTATTTTCGCCGATTTCGGCGAAGTGGATCAAATCAGGTCAAAAAAACCTAGTTCAATGAGTTCCTGTAATGAAAACGACTGGTAAGGTACAGGCCTCGTCGCAGTTCCATGGGGCGATCGCCATAAGTATATGAAACACGCTCGACCTGAAGCACCGGGCTTGCCGGCTCTACTTTAAGCAGCTCGGCCTGGGTTGCAGTGGCCGCAACGGCCTTTATCTTTTCCTCGGCCCTGACCATGCTGACACCGTATTCTGACTCGAAAAAGGCGTACAGGGGACCGCGATACCGGGTCAGGGATTCAGTTGTAAGCCCTTTGAAAACCGAACCCGGCAACCAGATGTCATCAAGAATGGTGGGTTCGTTATCGAAAGACAACAAACGGCGCACATTGACAACAGCATCGGCACCCGGCAAATCAAGCAACCGTGCCACATCGACAGGCGCCTTGACGCGCCGGCAATCGATAAGCTGGCTGCTGGATACGGTGGGCTGACCATCGTCAGGTGTTAGACGCAAGAAGCGAAACCTGACCTTGGCTTCGCTGTGCGTCGCTACAAACGTGCCCTTGCCCTGCCGGCGAATCAGCAAATTGTCGGCAGCCAGCTCATCAATTGCCTTGCGTACAGTTCCCTGACTGACATTGAAACGCGCCGCCAGCTCGAACTCGCTGGGGATGACCTCGCCAGGCTTCCATTCTGCACGATCAAGACTTTGCAACAGCAACCCCTTGATTTGCTGATACAACGGGCTGTACGCCGCGCCAGCATGGGCACGATCGGGTTCAGCAGGTGTATCGGCAGCAGTACTGGACATTACAGGCGAAGAAATTCCGGTTTACAAAACGCCCGCCATTCTCGCACGGTTCGCGCCGAATGTCTAACACTCTTCTGTCTTATATAAGATATAAGATGTTTGACTCTCACGCCGATTTCCTCTAACCTTCAAACCCATTAAAATCGTGATTAAACGTCTTCTTTTTTTACCCTTACCGGAGATTAGTTCATGTCCAAACCCGCCATGCGTGTCGCCGTCACCGGCGCTGCCGGTCAAATCGGTTACGCCCTGCTGTTTCGCATCGCCTCGGGCGAAATGCTGGGCAAAGACCAGCCAGTCATCCTTCAGTTGCTTGAAATTCCTGACGAAAAAGCTCAAAAAGCGCTGAAAGGCGTAATGATGGAACTGGACGACTGCGCATTCCCGCTGCTCCAGGGCATGACCGCGCACAGCGACCCACGCGAAGCGTTCAAAGACGCCGATGTGGCCCTGCTGGTTGGTTCGCGTCCGCGCGGCCCCGGCATGGAACGCAAAGACCTTCTGAAAGTCAATGCTGAAATCTTCAAGGTCCAGGGCAAGGCGCTGAACGATGTTGCCAGCCGCAACGTCAAGGTTCTGGTTGTCGGCAACCCTGCCAACACCAATGCCTACATTGCCATGAAGTCGGCACCCGACCTTCCTGCCAGGAATTTCACTGCCATGCTGCGCCTTGACCACAACCGTGCGTTGTCGCAACTGGCGGCAAAATCGGGCAAGAAAGTGGCTGACATCGAAAGCCTGATCGTCTGGGGCAACCACTCACCCACAATGTACCCCGATATCCGCTTTGCCACTGCCAACGGCGACAAACTCGCCCAGGTTATCAATGACGACGCCTGGAACCGCGACACCTTCATCCCTACCGTAGGTAAACGCGGCGCCGCCATTATTGAAGCTCGCGGCCTGTCATCAGCAGCATCAGCAGCCAACGCGGCTATCGACCACGTCCGTGACTGGGTCCTGGGCTCGAACGGCAAATGGGTCACCATGGGTATTCCTTCCGACGGTTCATACGGCATCCCTGAAGGCATCGTTTACGGGTTCCCTGTCACCACACAAAACGGTGAATACACCATCGTTCAAGGCCTTGACGTCGATGCGTTCTCACGCGAGCGCATGGACAACACCCTGAACGAACTGCTCGAAGAGCGCGACGGCGTCAAAGATCTGCTGTAAGCCGTCTGTTGCCTGAACGGCCAAACCATACGCCGGGCACACGTCCCGGTAACCAGGGTTTTGTTTACCCCGGTTGTCTGGCCGGCAGCACAAAAAAGCAGCCCCGCGTCGCGATCCGGCGCCCGGGCTGCGTTTGAATTTTTCCCAACCCTACACAAAGGGCACGTCACATGCTGGATACATACCGCCAACACGTTGCCGAGCGCGCCGCGCTGGGCATCCCCCCGCTTCCCCTGTCGGCACAGCAAACCGCCGAACTGATCGAACTGCTTAAAAACCCGCCAGCTGGCGAAGAAGCCTTTCTGGTCGACCTGATCACACACCGTGTTCCTGCCGGTGTGGATGACGCTGCAAAAGTCAAGGCATCGTACCTGGCCGCTGTGGCGTTTGGTACCGAAAAATGCGCCCTGATCAATGCAGAAAAGGCAACTGAACTGCTTGGCACCATGCTGGGTGGCTACAACATTCACCCCCTGGTTGAATTGCTTGACAACGATGCGCTGGCTGGCATCGCTGCCGAAGGCCTGAAGCACACACTGCTGATGTTCGACGCTTTCCACGACGTTCAGGAGAAAGCTGAAAAAGGCAACGCATTTGCCAAGGAAATCATGCAAAGCTGGGCTGACGCCGAATGGTTCACCAGCAAGCCTGAAGTTCCCGAAAGCATGACGGTTACGGTGTTCAAGGTAACCGGCGAAACCAATACCGACGACCTGTCGCCCGCCCCTGACGCCTGGAGCCGCCCTGACATTCCGTTGCACGCATTGGCGATGCTCAAGAACCCGCGCCCGGGTATCGAACCCGATGAACCCGGCAAGGTTGGCCCGGTCAAATTCCTGGAAAGCCTGAAAGAAAAAGGCCACCAGATCGCTTACGTTGGTGACGTTGTCGGTACAGGCTCGTCGCGCAAATCGGCAACCAACTCGGTATTGTGGTTTACCGGGCAGGACATCCCCTTCGTACCGAACAAGCGCTTCGGCGGCGTGTGCCTGGGCAGCAAAATTGCCCCGATCTTCTATAACACCATGGAAGACGCCGGCGCCCTGCCCATCGAGCTCGATGTGTCGCAAATGGAAACCGGCGACGTTGTTGAGCTTCGCCCCTACGACGGCAAGGCCCTGAAAAATGGTCAGGTCATTGCCGAGTTCCAGGTCAAGTCCGACGTGCTGTTTGACGAAGTACGTGCCGGTGGCCGTATCCCCCTGATCATCGGCCGTGGCCTTACAGCCAAAGCCCGTGAAGCATTGGGCTTGCCAGCTTCTACCCTGTTCCGTCTGCCCCAGACCCCGGCCGATTCCGGCAAGGGCTTCACGCTGGCACAGAAAATGGTGGGTCGTGCCTGTGGCCTGCCTGAAGGTACGGGCGTACGCCCCGGCACCTACTGCGAACCCCGCATGACCTCGGTGGGCAGCCAGGACACCACCGGCCCCATGACCCGCGACGAACTGAAAGACCTGGCCTGCCTGGGTTTCTCGGCCGATCTGGTCATGCAGTCGTTCTGCCATACTGCCGCCTACCCCAAGCCTGTTGACGTCAAGACACACCACGAACTGCCCGAGTTCATAAGCACCCGTGGCGGTATTTCGCTGCGTCCGGCCGACGGCATCATCCACTCGTGGCTGAACCGCATGTTGCTGCCCGACACCGTCGGTACCGGCGGTGACTCGCACACCCGCTTCCCGATCGGCATCAGCTTCCCGGCAGGTTCGGGCCTGGTGGCCTTTGCCGCGGCTACCGGCGTCATGCCGCTGGACATGCCTGAGTCAGTTCTGGTTCGCTTCAAGGGCAAAATGCAACCTGGCGTCACCCTGCGTGACCTGGTTAATGCCATCCCCCTGTACGCCATCAAGCAAGGCTTGCTGACGGTCGAAAAGAAAGGCAAGAAAAACATTTTCTCGGGTCGTATCCTTGAAATTGAAGGCTTGCCCGACCTGAAGATTGAACAGGCTTTCGAACTGACCGATGCCTCGGCAGAGCGCTCGGCCGCTGCATGTACCGTTCGCCTGAACAAAGAACCCATCATCGAGTACATCAACAGCAACATCACAATGCTGAAGTGGATGATTGCCAACGGTTACCAGGACCAGCGCACGATCACTCGCCGTATCAAGGCCATGGAAGCCTGGCTTGCAGACCCCCAGTTGCTCGAACCTGATGCAGATGCAGAATACGCTGCGGTCATCGACATTGATCTGGCTGAAATCTCCGAGCCTATCGTTGCTTGCCCGAACGACCCGGACGACGTCAAAACCATGTCTGAAGTTGCTGGCACACCGATCGACGAAGTGTTTATCGGCAGCTGCATGACCAATATCGGTCACTTCCGTGCAGCATCCAAATTGCTGGAAAACAAGCGTGACATTCCGGTTCGCCTGTGGGTGGCACCGCCCACCAAGATGGACCAGCAGCAACTGACCGAAGAAGGCCACTACGGCGTTCTGGGTTCGGCAGGTGCACGCATGGAAATGCCCGGCTGCTCGCTGTGCATGGGCAACCAGGCACAGGTTCGCGAAGGTGCAACGGTTATGTCAACCAGTACCCGCAACTTCCCCAATCGTCTGGGCAAGAACACCAACGTGTTCCTGGGTTCGGCCGAACTGGCGGCCATTTGCTCACGCCTGGGTCGCATCCCGACCAAGGAAGAGTATCTGGCCGACATGGGCATTCTGGACAAGAACAGCAGCGACATTTATCGCTACATGAACTTTGACCAGATCGAAGACTTCCAGAAGGTTGCCGACACCGTCAAGCTGTAACCCGACCCGTCGTCCAGCCCATCCCCTGCGCAGTTCTGCGCGGGGGATTTTTTTTTGCCGCACGCGGTACACTAGTGATCTCTGAATTTTGTATTGCACCATGTCCATTTCGTTAAAACCCGGCCCAGGTCGCCTGCCCGCCGATGCCCGTCGGCTTATGGCGCTTACCGAGGCCCTGGCCCTGTCAGGCAGTCGCGTCGAAGATATCTACTGGGAAAACCAGATTACCCTTGTGCTGAACAAGCTGCTTAAGGGCAAGCCCAACCGGCATATTGAATCTGCTCTTGAAGCCCTTGTTCCCGAGCGTATGGCGGCCTATGAAATTCTGGTCGAAATGGCAGAAACCTGCTCCGAATCAACCACCTTGGCGGTTGGCGACCAGGATTACGACGTTTTGCTTTTTTCGGCGCCCCTGCTGGTCTGGACCCGTTACCAGTTGCCCCTGCCCTCGGCAATGGCAAGCAAAGAAAAAACCTTGTTTACCCAGGCGCTTCACGACCACGTACTGGCTTCCGGCGTAAAACTGGCACTTCTGCCCGAAATCGTCAGTTTCGAGCAAATGCCTCAAACCTTTCAGGAAACGGCCCGACTTGCGCAGCAACTGGGCCAGAAGGCTCTTGGAAAAAAAGTGGCCGCCCCCGAAATCCAGCCCATGCTGAACACGGAAGGCATGCTGGCAGACGCCCGCTTCATCATCGGTGCCGTTGCCGTGCCCAAGGGGCAACCGGTATTTCGCTGGCAAACAAGCGGCGAAAATATTGTGGCTGAACGCCTGGCATGCCTTGCCCAGTGGCAGGCAGCCATCGCGCCTGCGCTGCAAACCCGCTACACGGCCTGCTCTATTGATTTTGTCCAGCCAGACGCCTATTACGTCAACAGCCGCGAAGCAGATCGACGTATCCGGCCGCTGGCCCTCAAGTCAGCCGTTATCTGGCTGCAAAATGCCGCCAACCTGCGCGGCCCTGAACTGCAGGCGGCCATTGTGGGCTGCGGCGAAACCATGGTTGAAGAATACCGGGTCGGCTTTACAACACGCCACAGCAACCAGGTTATCTATGGCTGCGTATGGCCCATCCTGAGCAAAGAAGAAGCCGCAACCACGCAAAACGAGACGCAACAACCCGGTATTCCGGAAGAAATTGCAGCCCACCTGGCCGAGGTTGGCATCACCGATGTCAAGCAACTGTCCGGCCTGGGTACAACCGAAGTCTGTGAAGACTGTGGAGCACCGTTTTTCCCCAATGCCCTGGGCGAAATGATGCATCCTGAGTTACCTGAAGAAACAGACCTCGAACCCCGGCATTTTCACTAACTTTCCAAGCCCCGGTTGCCTGCCACAACGGGGCAACCAAAGCTTCACCGGCCCATGCACTTCGATATTTTTTGTCGTGTTATTGACAACTACGGTGACATCGGTGTGTGCTGGCGGCTGGCACGGCATCTGGCCGACCGCTCACCGCAACACCGTATAACGCTCTGGGTAGATGACCTTGAACGCTTTCAGCGCATTGAACCCTTGGTCAAGCCACAAGAAGTACAGGCACTGACAGCAGCGATCACGGTGGTACGCTGGACCCCGCACAGCACTGCGCGCGAGCCCGGCGAGATTGTCATAGAAGCCTTCAACTGCGACCCCCCTGTGCCTTTCATACGAGCGATGATCGCGCGCAAAAGCCTTTGGATCAACCTTGAATACCTGAGTGCCGAAGCGTGGGTTGAAGGCTGCCATGGGCTTCCTTCCCTGCAATCCAATGGTTTGAAAAAATTCTTTTTCTTCCCCGGTTTTACAGCAGGAACCGGGGGTTTGCTGCGCGAAGATGGCTTGCTTGAACAGCGAGACCGCTGGTTGCAGCAACCCGGCCAGCGATGGGCGCTGCTGCAACGCCTGGGCGTATCGGCTGGCGCGATTGAGGCACTTCAGAACGGTGCCCGTCAGGCCCTGCTGTTTGGCTATCCGGGCGCTCCGGTAAACGCCCTTGCACACGTACTGGCCGAATCACATACACGCTGGGTACTGCTGGTTCCCGACGGTTTGTATGCCGACCTGCGCAGCCCGGACACCCAACGGCTGCACATCATCAGGATCCCGTTTGTGGCACAAAATGACTTTGATCGCCTGCTCTGGAGCAGTGACCTGAACTTCGTTCGCGGCGAAGACTCTGTGGTCAGGGCCTTGTGGGCAGGCAAGCCCCTGGTATGGCAAATATACGAGCAAGAAGACAGCGCCCACCTTGCCAAGCTGCAGGCCTGGCTGGCGCTAAGCCCCTACCCGCAAGACGTGCAACGCCTGATGCTGAACTGGAACACCAAAAACGAAGCGCTGACTCAAAACAAGCTTGGCGGCTTGATTGACGGCCCTGACTGGGCGCAGTGGCAGGCCACGGCAACGCAGTGGGCGAACCAGCTGGCCAACCAGCCTGCCCTGGCCTGTAACCTTGACGCGTTCTGCGCGAAAAATCAGTAAACACGCTAAAATAATGGGCTTTGTATCAACGCTTTGGCCTGGCAGGGTAACCCAAGCGAAAATTTCCCCGGAGTTTGTCTGATGAAAACCGCACAAGAACTGCGCGTAGGTAACGTCGTCATGGTTAGTGGCGAGCCGCTGGTTGTCCAGAAGGCTGAATATAACAAGTCGGGCCGTAACTCGGCTGTTGTGAAACTGAAGTTCAAGAACCTGCTGTCAGGTTCGGGCAGCGAGTCGGTTTACAAGGCCGACGAAAAATTCGATATTGTCGTTCTTGACAAGAAAGAGTGCACTTATTCGTACTTTGCAGACCCCATGTATGTATTCATGGACACTGAATACAACCAGTACGAGGTTGAAGCCGACAGCATGGGCGATGCACTTGACTACCTTGAAGAAGGCATGACCGTCGAAGTGGTGTTCTACGATGGCCGCGCGATTTCGGTTGAATTGCCCACCATCATCGTACGTGAAATCACGTATACAGAACCCGCCGTCAAGGGTGATACCTCGGGCAAGGTGCTCAAGCCGGCAAAAATCAACACGGGCAAAGAAATTGCTGTGCCCCTGTTCTGCAACCTGGGCGACAAAATCGAAATTGACACCCGCACCGGCGAATACCGCAGCCGTGTAATGTAACTTGCCTTGTGGCACCGGCTTTTACCCAGTGCCACAAATGCCGTTACCCGATTCGTACACGCAAAAAAAACCGCAACGTGATTCACATTGCGGTTTTTTTGTTGGCGGCCCGCCTGCAACAACAACCAGGAAAGCCCCTTTGGGCGCGGCCAGACCTGACTGGCACGTGCTTACTGCATGCGATCGTCGTCAAGGTAGTCGGGGATTGGCAAGACCGTTACGCCCTCTTCGGCCAATGTTTCCCGCTCTTCGGGGGTTGCCGTGCCACGAATGGCCCGCTCGGGGGTCTGTCCGTTGTGCATGCGCAAGGCTTCCTGGGCAAAACGGGGGCCAACGTTTTCAGTGTTACGGACAACCTCGCGCACCTTGCGCATGATCTGGGCCTGTAACTGCGCCAGTGGTTCGGTGGCCTGTGCTGCCAATTGCCGCTCTGCGGCAGGTAATGAGTCTGGCAAGGTCGCAGAGTGCCCCTGGGGTTCGGGCAGGTTACGTGAGCGGCTGCGACTGATACGTGACGCCGTGAGCTTTTTGACCACGTTCGGGCTATGACATACCGGACACGACAGCAAGCCGCGCGCCTGCTGCGATTCGTAGTTATCGTCGGAACTGAACCACCCCTCGAAGATGTGGCCCAGTTCGCATTGAAGATCAAATACTTTTAATGCCATAGGCCTGCATTATAAGCTGGCCGTTACTGAAAATAGCGAGTGGTTCTGCCTGCAGTGCAGACAGATCACGCTGTCAAAAAAATCAAAGGCGTGGCACGGCCTCGAGCAAGCGCCGGGTTTGCTCATGAACCGGGGCCTGCAAAATCTGCGCCGTATCGCCCATTTCGACGATACGTCCACCCTGCATAATGGCGATACGATCAGACAAATATTCAACCACGCCAAAATTGTGCGTAATAAACAGGTACGCCATGTTGAACTCGGCCTGCAACTCTTGCAGCAACTGCAGGATTTGCGCCTGGACAGACACGTCAAGGGCCGAGGTCGGTTCATCACACACCAACACCAGGGGCTCTACAGCCAGAGCCCTGGCAATTGCAATGCGCTGCCGCTGTCCTCCTGAAAACTCGTGGGGGTAACGACTGATGGTGTCAGACGGCAAACCCACCCGGTCGAGCAGCCGGTGTATGCGTTGCTGGCGGCTGGCTTTGGACTGCCCGGGATGCAGGGCCACAACCCCTTCATCAAGGATGTCACCCACCAGCATGCGCGGGTCAAGCGAGGCGTAGGGGTCTTGAAACACGATCTGCAGGCGACGACGCAGTGCTTTCAAGGCCTGGCCTTTGGCATCAAGCAGCGAGTCGTCACCCAGCAGGGCCTTGCCTTCAATCCGGGCCGTCTTGTCGAGCAGCCGCAGCAGGGCCTTGGCGGTCGTCGTCTTGCCGCACCCCGACTCGCCCAGCAAGGCCAGGGTTTCACCGGCCTGCACATCAAACGACAGATCATCGACTACCCGCACTTGCGACGTTACACGACGCAACAACCCGCTGCGCTGCGGATAACTGACACGCAGGTTTCGAACGGACAGCACCGGAGCCGGGGTGGTTGCGCCAGACGATGTGGAAACGCCCGGCGTAGCGCCTTTCAGGGCCGACAGGGCTACGCTGGCCCGACCGGAACTGACATCAATGCGGCCCCCGGCAACGCCGTCGGGCACCAGTGAGCGCCCACGCTTTTCAAACGACGGAATCGCTGCCAGCAACGCCCTTGCATAGGGATGGCGGGGCGACGCAAAAAACTCATCAACGGGTCGCGTCTCGAGAATCTGCCCTGCCTTCATCAGGGCCACCTGATCAGCGACCTGCCGCACCACAGCCAGATCATGGGTAATCAGCAAGATCGCCAACCCCATTTCTTTCTGGATTTCCGATAACAGCGCAAGAATTTGCCCTTGTACGGTGACGTCAAGCGCCGTGGTGGGTTCGTCAGCAACAAGAACATCGGGTTCAGCCGCCAACGCAATTGCAATCATGATGCGCTGCTTCTGTCCGCCTGAAAACTGGAAGGGGTAATCGTTGAAACGACGTGATGCCTCGGCAATGCCCACACGCGTCAGCCAGTGTACGGCACGCTCACGAGCGTGGCGCCCCCTTAAGGCGGTGTGGGCCTGCAAGGTTTCAACAATTTGCTGCCCCACGGTCATGACCGGGTTCAGACTGGTGGCCGGCTCCTGGAAGACCATGGCCATGCGCCCGCCACGCACCTGTCTCATCGCGGCTTCCGGCAAGGTGTTCAGGTCCTGATCGCCAAGCCACACCCGACCGGCCACAATGCGGCCAGCCTCGGGTAACAAACGCAACAGGGCCAGTGCCGTCATGCTTTTGCCACACCCCGATTCACCAACCAAAGCGAACGTTTCACCCTTTTGAATAGACAAGCCGAGCTGCTGGACTGCATCGCGCCCCCCCTGATCGGTTTGCAAGCGAACCGTCAACCCCTCGATGGCAAGGGCATCAACCCGGGTTCCTGATAACTGAGTCATGACGACACCTCGCCGGACGTACGTGCTGCGCCGGCAGCCACACCTTCACGCCTGCCCGCAGTGCCAGGGCCAGCATCGCTACCGGCACGCACGCGCACAGGACGCAAGCGTCGCATGCGAGGATCGAACGCCTGCTGAACCGCATCGGCAAACAGATTGGCCGACAACACCAGCGCCAGCATGAAGGCGAAGGCGGTAGCCAGATTCCACCAGATCATGGGGTCACGCGACATTTCAAGACGCGACGCGTCAATCATGGTACCGAACGAGGCCATGCTGGGATCAACCCCGATACCCAGATACGACAAGACCGCCTCGTAGAGCACCAGCCCGGAAAACTGCAACACCATGGTGATCAGGACAATATGCATGACGTTGGGCAACAGGTGGCGCACCATGATGCGCCAGTGCGTTACACCAAATGCCTGCGCGGCCTGGACGTATTCAAGTTCACGCAGCTTCAGGGTTTCGGCACGAAGCAGACGACACAAACCGGCCCAGCCCGTCAGCCCCAGAATCAGGCACAGCAGGAACAGCCGCAAATCGGCCCGCGCCGCTACCGTCGGGAAGGCATCGGGGTGGGTGTCAATATAAACCTGCATCATGAGCACACAGGCGGCAATCAGGAGCACGCCGGGAATGGATGTCAGGGTCGTGTAAATGTACTGAATAACATCATCGACACGGCCCTTGAAATAGCCCGCTGAAATTCCAAACAGCAAGGCTGGCGGCAACATGGCAAGTGTCGTCAGCGTGCCAATGACAATGGCCGTACGAACGCTTTTCAATGCCTGGCGCAAGACATCGTTGCCGGTTCGATCTGTTCCCAGCACATGGTAGTCAGCCGCCAGCATCAACACCACCGAGCCCATTACCAGCAGGGCCGTTGCCGTAATCCACATGGCACGCCACGGCAACAGGGTGTAGCGGCCCCACCAGTGTGAAAACGCCGCACGCAAACCGCCCGCCACACGTATCTGGCAGGCACTGATGAGCAGCGCCAGCACCAGGGCCAGAGCCAGCCCAATGCCTGTTCCACTGGCCACCCGCCACCACAGATCTGGGTGATGGGCCGAATCATTTTGCAAGAGCGTACCCGCATGGGCCAACCGCGGAAAATCCCGCACAGCCTGCCCCTCAACCAACAGGGTTTCTTTGGTGAACTGGTAAAGCGCCAGCGGCGCGGAGTAGGTTTTTTCTGCCTGACCCATGCGCGTGGCAGACAACAGGTCATCAAGTGCGGAACGCACTACGGGGGAATACACCCGCTCACCGGCTGGCATGCCGTCGGCCGGTGGCAGTAAAGGGCGATAATGCACCGAATCGAGGACAGCTATGAGAATGAACGCCAGCAAGACCACTGCCGAACACATGGCTGCGCCCGACTGTCCGACACTGCGCCAGGTGGCGCGCAAGGCCGTACTGCGACTGACCCGCCAGCCATAGCCCGCAAGTGCCACCACCAGCCCGAAAATAAAGACATCAGTCCATAAAAAGACAAATTGAGGCATGGCGTTACTCGAAACGAACCCTGGGGTCGACCAGGGTGTAGGAAATGTCGGCCAGCAACAGACCCGCGATATACAGCGCCGAGCCCAGAAACACCATGGCACGGACTACCGAAAAATCTTGCCCGTTGATGGCATCAATGGTGTAGCTGCCCAGACCTGGAATACCGAAAAATGATTCAGCGATAAGACTGCCCATGAACAGCAAGGGAATTGCCGACACCGTACCGGTCAGAATCGGCAATGAGGCGTTGCGCAAGACATGACGAAACAGCACGACACGTTCGGACAAGCCTTTGGCCCGCGCCGTGCGCACATAGTCTTTACCGATTTCCTCCAGGAACAGCGTGCGGTAAAAGCGGGCCTCGCTGCCCAGGCCAGAAATTACGGCCACCAGTACCGGCAAAATCAAAAACCGCAGGCTGTCCCAGCCATCGATAAACCCTGAATACGGAACCCAGCGCAACACTTTGGCAAACAACCATTGCCCGGCAATGATGTAGAACAGCCCTGATATCGACAGCATGACAACACACAGCACGACCCCGGCAAAATCAAGCCGGGTCGCCCTGAAAAAAACTAATAGCAAGGCAAATGACACGCTGGCCAGCAGGCCCAGAACAAAACTGGGCAAGGCCAACGCCAGGCTGGGGCCCATGCGTTGCCTGATCTCGTAACTGATATCGCGCCCGGCGTCAGAAAAACCAAAATCAAACCGAAGCAGCGGCACCGACCGTTCATAAAAAATCGTGTCAGTCAGTGCCGCAACACCTGGCTTTGCCGCGTTGTAAAACAAGGGCTTGTCGTACCCGCGGTCGGCTTTCCATTTTTCAACTGCTTCGGCATCGACCCGCTGCCCGCCAATCGCCAAACGAGCCATGTCGTCGGGTGTGTTAACCGCAAAAAACAGCACGAACGTCAGAAGATTGACGCCCACAAGCACAGCCACGCCATAAAACAGGCGCCGGATGATATAGGCGGTCATGGTGTGTCCCCCAGCGCGGTCTTTCGTTCACGGCGCTGCACCACACGCCATGCCGGGTAAATAGCCACCGCCACCAGCCCCAGCAGCACCCACAAGGGCCACCAGAGCGGCGTGTTCCATCGGGCAACGCTCTGGGCCCGTTGCTGCGGATCGATTTTCAGGTATTGCAAGGTATTGCGCACCATTTGGGTAGGCTGGGCATTGCCCACCCAGGCCTGGTACGCGCCCCCGGAATAGGGATAAAACCCGAACATCCAGGGCATGTCGTGCTGAACAATGTCTATCATTTCGCGCACCACCTGTTCTTTTTCCGGGCCCTCATCAAGAAACCGCATTTTTCGGAACAAGGCATCGTAACGCGGGTTCTGATAGTTGGACGCGTTTTCGCCACCGCTTTTGGCCTTGGCATTTTCACCGTATAACAAGAACAGGAAATTCTCGGCATCGGGGTAGTCTGCGATCCAGCCCCACATGAACATCTGGGCCACGCCCTGACGCATTTTGTCCTGGAAACGGTTGTAATCGGTTGCGCGGATTTCAAGCTCGACATTCAAGGCCTTGAGCTGTCGGCGCATCCAGTCGAGGGTCGGGCTCGAACCCAAACCACCGGCCGAGTCAAAATGCAGGATAAGGGGCTCGCCGGTATCGGCATGACGGCCTTCGGGGTAACCCGCTTCTGCCAGCAAGCGTCGAGCCTCGTCCAGCGAACGACGCACGGCACGGCCACCTTCCCACCGATAAATCTGGTGATTCAGGCCTTGCGGCAAGGGCTCATAGCCTGCCACCCCGGGGGGCAAAGGGCCCTGCGCAACCTGGGCCTGATCGTTCAAAAAGATCGATACAAACTGTTCCCAGTTAAAGGCAATACTGATGGCCTGACGCAGTTTGCGATTTTTTTCTTGCTGCGCGGGGGTATCTCCATAGCCAACCACCGGGTCCAGCCAGTTAAAGCCCAAATACGTAATTTGCGCTGCCGTTGACGTTAGCAATTGCAGGCCCCGGTCAGCATACAGCTCGGCCTTTTCTGCCGAATCAGTGGCGGCGACACGCATGGCGACCCCGTAATCACCACCATCGGCTTCGGGGATGTCGTAGTACCCCTGCAAAAACTTGCCCATGAGCGGCACGCTTTCTTTTTCAAGGGCAAATTCAATGCGATCAATAAACGGCGTCACTTTGCCGCAGTCTGCCAGCAGCTCTCTGGCCTTATCGTCTGGCATGCCTTCGCACGGGTATGGCTCACCCCGGAAGTTCGGGTTGCGAGCCATGACATGACGCCGGTTCTGGATGGACTCAACCATCATGTAGGCACCCGTGCCCACCGGCCAGGTATTCAGTGACAGGTTGCGCTGCGCCATGCCGGGCTGCTGATAGAACCGGTCAGCTTCCCAGGGCACCGGGGCAGTGAACGTCATGGCCAGCCAGTAGCGAAACTGAGGGTACTTGCCATTGACACGAATTCTGAGGGTGTGATCATCAAGCGCCTGCACACCGTCGAAGGCGTAGTCGCGCAAATCCAGCCAAGCCGGTCGGCCCTGACTGGCTGCCGGGTCGGTGCCTGCATTTGAAAGACCGGTGTCAGCGTTGGCAAGACCTGACTTTGCGCTTTTCAGTTCGGCATCAACCTGCCTGAGTCGTTCAGCATAGTCGCGCAGCCCCTGGATATGCGACGACAGCACGCCAAACGCGGGGGACACCACACGCGGGCTGGCCAGACGACGAATACCGTACACATAGTCGTGTGCAGTAAGGGTGCGTGTACCTGTCAGGGGAAAGTCGGTAATGGCGTAACGGTTTTCAAGGCCGCCTGGCGGCAACGGCCAGTACGCGTAACTGCCGTCAGGATTGCGGGCAAATGCCGGGTGCGGCTGAAATAAAATACCCGGCCTGATGTGGATATCGTACACACTGTAGGCAATGTCTTCGCCAGGGGCATCGTCGGGCAACGGCTGGTCGTTGCGGTCAAAATACACCGGCTGGGCAACCTCCTGGGCTGCGCGGGGCACCAGCGTGTAGGGACGCTTCAGATAGTGATACCCGTACAACGGCTCGTAGATGGAATACGTGAACGGCGACTCGTCACTGGAATAGGAACTGGCCGGGTCAAGATATTTGGGCGAGCGCTGGGCAAATGCCGTGTGCAGCACGTTCTGTGCCATGTTTTGATCGGGGTAGGGGCTATTCACCGGCTGCGGCGAACAACCGGCCAGCACCAGCGTGCCGACCGCCAGCAACCGCCTGGCCCAGCGCCCGAACACCCCTGAACACTGTGGTGTGCCCGAGCCGGTTAACATATTGCCCATCTCTGGAGAAGAACCATGAATGACCGTCATTTAGTAGTAATTGCCGCACTGACCCTGATGGTTGGCGTCGGTGCCGGTGCCTTTGGGGCACACGGCCTGAAAGCCATTTTATCTGCCGACATGCTTGCGATATGGCAGACTGCCGTACTGTATCAGATGATCCATGGGCTGGGCATCCTGGGTATTGCTGCCTTGCTGGCCCACCGGCCCGACAACCGCATGGTAGTGGCTGGCCTGCTGATGTTTGCAGGCATTGTCATTTTCAGTGGCAGCCTTTATATACTGACGTTAACCGGTGTGCGTGGGCTGGGTGCCATCACCCCTGTCGGCGGCGCGGCCTTCATTGCGGGGTGGGCCCTTCTGGCATGGGCGGCGTGGCGCACGCGCTGAACTTCAGGGCATCGCCGCCAACACGGCGAAGATCATCCCCGGTCACACCGATAGCGAGCCACCGACACAGCAGCCTGCTGTAAACAATCAACCCGTTCCGGAGTGTCCTGACGGCACTTCCGGAACACCGACAAGAACAAGGAGCACACCCCATGAATCCTGTTGTCAATCTTGATGACTATATCAAGGCCTTACCCAAAACCGAATTGCACGTTCACATTGAAGGCACACTTGAGCCTGAACTGATTTTTGAACTGGCCCAACGCAACAACATCAGTCTTCCCTATGCGTCGGTTCCGGCGCTGCGCGAGGCGTACGCCTTTACCAACCTGCAATCATTCCTGGACCTTTACTATGCCGGGGCCAGCGTTCTGATTACCGAGCAAGACTTTTACGACATGACCATGGCCTACCTGCAGCGTGCACACGCCGATGGAGTCTGTCATGCCGAAATCATGTTCGACCCGCAAACCCACACCGAGCGCGGCATTGCCATTGAAACCGTCTTTTCAGGCATTGCGCGTGCGGTACGCGACATGCAGGCCCACAGCGGCCTGACCAGCTACCTGATCATGAGTTTTCTGCGGCACATGTCTGAAGAGGCTGCCTTTGAAACACTGAACGCCGCCCTGCCCTTGCGCGACGCCTACGACGACATCTGGGTGGGTATCGGGCTGGACTCTTCTGAGCTGGGGAACCCGCCCGAAAAATTTGCACGTGTCTTTGAGCGCTGCCGCGAACTGGGTTTCCGGCTGGTGGCGCACGCCGGCGAAGAAGGCCCGGCAAGCTACGTGCGTGATGCCCTTGACCTGCTGCACGCCGAACGCATCGACCATGGGGTGCGCAGCGCCGACGACCCCGACCTGATGCAACGCCTGATTGATGAGCAAATCCCGTTGACTGTGTGCCCGTTGTCAAACCTGAAGCTGTGCGTGGTTGACGACCTGGCCAAACACAATCTGGCTGATTTTTTACGCCAGGGCGTTCTGGTAACCGTCAATGCCGACGACCCCGCCTATTTTGGCGGGTATGTCGCCGACAACTACCTGGCTGTGGCCAAGGCCCTGAACCTGTCACGCAGCGAACTAGCCCAACTGGCCGACAACAGCATCATTGCCTCGTTCCTGCCCATCGGGCGCAAGGCCGCGCTACGCGCCAGGGTTCGGATCATCGCGCAATAACGGCGACTGGGTAGCCCCTGCCGTTTCAGGGGCTTCATCCCAGTCAAGCCACGGAACGGGGTTTTCATCCAGGTACCCGTTGACCGCCTGGCCGATAGTCGGAAAGAAATGGTCTTGTTCAAACTGGGAAAACACCCCAAGTTCTTTCAACTCGTCTTTAACCGGGTCCTTCATTTCAGCAAACGCCAGCACCACACCCTCGGTGTCCAGTCGTTTTTTAAGCTCCAGCAAGACATCGGCCGCCGTAACATCAACACTGGTTACCGGCTCTGCGGCCACGACGATCCAGCGCGTCGGCGTT
>JBAYOZ010000002.1:0-26953 GCA_041677965.1 Pusillimonas sp. | reverse complement strand
TACTCCGTCACCCTTGCAGCAAAAACTGGCTGAATCGCTCAATGCGTTGCCCGAGCTCGAACAGGCCACCATCACCTTGTCGCTTGAACGTATCGTTGATCTGATGGAGTCCGAAGGCGTTGTGGCCCCCGAGTCTGCTGCCGAACTGGCTTCGCCTATCCTTGAGGTTCCCGATACCGGGGCTTTGCCCGAATCGGGTCTGGCGGTTGAATGAGTACAGCAATGAACACTGAAGACGCATCACGAACGCTGCAGACCCATTCGCAGGTGGCTGGGCTACCCAGGAATGCGTCTGTACTAAGAGAACCGTCACTTGACGATGCGCAGCATGTGCATGCCTTGATTCAGGCCTGTCCGCCGCTGGATGTCAATTCCTTGTATGTGTATTTGCTTCTGTCGCACCATCATGCGCAAACATGCGTGGTTGCACAAGGCATTGATGGCCAGCTGCAGGGGTTTGTGTCCGCCTATGTGCCGCCCAAAACGCCTGACACTCTGTTTGTCTGGCAGGTTGCTGTACATGAAAGTGCCCGTGGCACGGGCCTGGGCGGGAAAATGTTAAGGCACCTGCTTAAGCGCCCGGCGCTCGATGGCATTTCGGCCATCGAAACTACAGTCGGGCCCGACAACGCGGCGTCGCGTGGCATGTTTGCCTCGCTGGCCCGCAAGCTCAATACGCAAATCTCCGAGTCTGCGTTATTCGAAATGCATCACTTCGGCCATCAGGGCCACGAAGAAGAGCGTTTGCTGCGGCTTGGGCCGCTGTCAGCCTGCCCGGGCTGATTCGTTATCCTGGCCTCGGGCGGCGGGTTGTCGTTCGAATGCGCCACTTCCATTTCACCCAAAAAGAAAGCCGGTCACCGGTCTGCCAATCAAGTGGTGTAAACCGCTTACAAATAATCGAGAGGAATCAATAATGATGGACCTAACTATTTTTGACCGGATGGAGTCTGAAGTTCGCGGCTACATTCGGTCCTTCCCCGTTATCTTTAGCAAAGCGAAGGGGTCTGTGCTGATTGATCAGGAAGGTCGCGAGTATCTTGACTTTTTCGCGGGCGCAGGCACCCTTAACTATGGGCACAACAACCCCGTATTGAAAGAAAAGCTGATCGAATACGTAGCGTCTGATGGCGTGGTACACGGTCTGGACATGGCGACCGACGCCAAAAAATACTTCATGGAAACGTTTGAGCGTGTGTTGCTCAAACCGCGCGGCTGGAACTACAAGATGCAGTTTACCGGCCCGACCGGCACGAATGCCGTTGAGGCTGCACTGAAGCTGGCCCGTCTGGTCAAGGGGCGCCAGAATGTGGTTGCCTTCACGCACGGGTTCCATGGTGTCAGTGGTGGTTCACTGGCGGTAACGGCCAACCAGAAGTTTCGTGATGCAGCCGGGGTTTCGCTGGCCAACACCACATTTGTGCCGTTCGATGGTTATATGGGCCCTGACTTCAACACCATTGATTACTTCGAGCGCATGCTGGAAGACCCCAGCAGCGGGATGGATCTGCCTGCCGCCGTCATTGTGGAAACAGTACAGGGCGAGGGTGGTGTGAACGTCGCGACACAGCGCTGGTTGCGTGACCTTGAGAAACTGTGCCGCAAGTACGACATGCTGCTGATTGTTGATGATATTCAGGTCGGTTGTGGTCGTACGGGCAGTTTCTTCAGTTTTGATTCAGTTGGCATCAGCCCTGACATCATCACCTTGTCCAAGTCTTTGTCCGGTTTTGGTTTGCCAATGTCGCTGGTGCTGATGAAGCCCGAGCTTGACGTCTGGAAGCCTGGTTCTCACAGCGGTACGTTCCGCGGCAACAATCTGGCATTTGTTACCGCCGCCCAGGCTCTCGATAGCTACTGGGCCGACAAGCGCTTTGAAAACGAGGTTGGTCGTAAAGCCGAACTGGTACGTGATCGCCTGGAAAGTATTGTTCAAAGTTATCCCTCGGCAGGTTTGAGTGTTCGTGGTCGCGGGCTTATTCAGGGGTTGGTGACACCCCCCGACGATGATATTGCCAACGCCATTTCGGCCAAGGCGTTCGAGCATGGTCTGGTTATCGAAACTTCGGGCGCCAATGACGAAGTGCTCAAGTTGTTTCCAGCACTGACCATCGAAGAAGATCAGTTGCGCAAGGGGCTGGACATCATCGAGCGCAGCGTGGCCGAAGTCTTCGAGTCGCGTGGTGTCAACGCAAAAGTTTTGAAATTTGGAGGTAAACGTCGATGATCGTAAAAAACGTTAAAGATGTAATTGGTACAGACCAGGAAGTCGTTACAGAAAACTGGTTGAGCCGTCGAGTGCTGCTCAAGAAAGACGGTATGGGGTTTTCTTTTCATGAAACCATTATTTTTCCTGGTACCGAAACGCATATTCATTACAAGAATCACCTTGAAGCCGTGTGGTGCGTGGAAGGCGATGGCGAAATTGAAACCATTGCCGATGGCAAGAAGTATGCCTTGGGCCCTGGGGTGGTGTACGCACTTGACCAGCACGACGAGCATTGGCTGCGCGGTGGCAAAGAGCCATTGCGTGTGATTTGTGTGTTCAACCCACCCATTACCGGCAAAGAAGTTCACGATGCCGACGGTGTGTACCCGGCCGAGGTTTCCGAAGCCGCTTGATTTCCCCCGGAGGACTGTATGTCAACACTACAAGATATTTATTCTTCGCGTGATGCCTACACGTCAGCCATCATCGCCCGCCAGGACCCTGTGGTCTACGCGGGCGGTGGCTACGCTCAGGCGCTCTCTTCAGAGCAGATAGATTCATATTCGCGTGACGGTTTCATTGTTTTGCATGATGTCTTCAGCCAGGCTGAAGTACAGGGCATGCTGGATGAGGTCAAGCGAATGGCAGAAGATCCGGCGGTCGTCAAACTGGATGAAGCCATCATCGAGCCTGGCAGCGATGCCGTACGTTCGATATTCCGTATGCATGAATTGAGTCCGGTGGTGTCAGATCTGGCACGTGACCCTCGTTTGATTCATGTGGCGCGACAGGTGCTGGGTTCAGAGGTTTACATTCATCAGTCGCGGGCCAACCTGAAGCCCGGCTTCAAGGGCAAAGAGTTTTACTGGCATTCCGACTTTGAAACCTGGCATGTTGAAGACGGCATGCCGCGCATGCGTGCCCTGAGCTGTTCAGTCCTGTTGACCGATAACAACGAATGCAATGGTCCGCTGATGCTTGTGCCCGGGTCACACCAGCAGTTCATTTCGTGTCAGGGGGTGACGCCCGATAACCACTACAAGCAGTCACTCAAGAAGCAAGAGTTTGGTGTGCCAGATCCGGTCAGCCTGCAGTTGCTGGTTGAACAAGGTGGCATACAAGCCGCAACGGCTAAAGCGGGTTCTGTCATTTTCTTTGATTGCAACACCATGCATGGTTCAGCCAGCAACATTTCGCCCTGGCCGCGCGCCAACGTTTTCATGGTCTACAACAGCATTGAAAATACGCTGGAAGACCCTAAAAACGGCTTGAAACCTCGTCCCGGGTATTTGGCAACACGCCAGCAGTTTGTTCCTCTCGAGCCACTCGAAGCCGCTGTTTCCGTCTGATCGGTCACGGTAAAGTGATGGTTTGTTTTGCGTTGCGAAAGCATGGTTTTCGCAACGTTTTTTTTATCGTTGCAAGAAGGCCTGGGTGCGGGGTTCTTGCGGAGTGTCAAACAGTGCGTCGGGGGCGCCTTGCTCTACGATTTCACCCTTGTCAAAAAAACAGACACGATCAGAAATTTTGCGCGCAAACTGCATTTCGTGTGTTACCAGCAGCAGCGTAAGGTCGTCTTTGCTGGCCAGATTCTGAATCACCTGCAACACCTCACCCACCAGTTCCGGGTCAAGAGCCGATGTTGGCTCGTCAAACAACATGATTTGAGGCTGCATCGCCAGCGCCCTGGCAATGGCCACACGTTGCTGCTGGCCACCCGAAAGTTGACGTGGAAATTTGTCGGCATGTTCGGTCAGCCCGACCAGAGCCAGGTATTCATCTGCCCGCTCGTTGGCGTGTTGTTGTGTCAGTCCCAGTACATGACGCGGTGCTTCTGTAATGTTGCGTCGTACGGTCATGTGCGGGAACAGGTTGAATTGCTGGAACACCATGCCCATGTGCTTGCGCATTTCGCGCAGGTGCGCCTCACGAGCCGGTACCAGAACATCGCCTTGCTTTTCGTGCCACAGAGGGCGCCCGGCGACATAAACCACCCCATCGTCGATGGGTTCCAGTGTCATCAAGATGCGCAGCACCGTTGACTTTCCCGAGCCCGACGGCCCGATGATGGAAACCTTTTCGCCCTGTGCGACCGATAAATCAAGGTTGTTCAGTATGGTGGTGTCGCCAAATTTTTTAACCACACGCTTGAATTCGATGGCTGGGTTGTTTGTCATTTCAGGGGGATTCCTTGGGCGGGCAGCTTGCGGTCAAGCAGGCGTATGGCCGAAGCCGCGATCAGGGTCATCAGCAGGTAAAGGCCACCCACCATTGAAAGGGGGATCAGGTAATTGAAGGTGCGATCACCAATGATTTTTGCCACCCCCAGCATTTCAACGACGGACACCACCGAGAGCAGTGGCACGTCCTTCATGATTGACACCAGATAATTACCCAGGGCGGGGATGATCCGGGCTATGGCTTGCGGCAAGACAATGACACGAAACGTATGCAGGTTTGACAGGTCCAGGGCACGGGCGGCTTCGTACTGCCCTTTTGGAATGGCTTCGATACCGGCCCGATAAACTTCCGAAGTGTAAGCGCTGTATTGCAGGCCCAGTGCCAGTGCCCCTGTCATGAACGCCGGCAGGACAATACCGTAGTCAGGCAAGACGTAATACAGAAAAAACAGCTGGATCAGCAGGGGCGTATCGCGTAGAAACTCGCTGATCACCCTTGCAGGCCAGGCAATGATGCGGTAACGGACACTTTTAAGCCCGGCCAGCACCAGGCCAAGCAACGCGGCCAAAACGAAACCAATGGCTGCCGCCTGCAGGGTGACCCACATGCCGCGAAGCAAGATCGGTAAAATTGACACCGCGAAAGACCAGTGGGTGTCGGTGTTCCAGTGCATATCGAAAAGCATGTTGTCAGTCCGTCTCGGTCAGGCATTACGCCATGCGCCAACGCGCCGGCCAAGCAGCGACATCAGGGCACTGAGAACCAGCGCCATGCCAAAATACATCAGCAGCAACATTGTGTAGACCGTGGTGCTGTCCTGGGTGAAGTTGCGTATTTGTTCGGCACGGAAGGCCAGGTCCCCCAGACTGATCAGTGAGACCAGGGCGGTGTCTTTAAGGTTCTGTATGGCAAGGTTTCCAAAGCTGGGCATCATTTCGGGCAATGCCTGGGGCAGGCTGATGCGCCAGAGGGTTTGCCGGCCCGAGAAATCAAGCGCTTTTGCTGCTTCAAGCTGTTCCGTCGGGACGGCTTGCAAGGCCCCCCGGACAACCTCGGCACCATAGGCACCAATGTTCAGCGCCAGTGCCAGCGTTCCTGCCACCATGGGCTCAAGGCGCAGGTTCAGCCCCACGAGTTCGCCAAGAACAGGCAATGCAAAATAGATCCAGAACAATTGAACCAGTAATGATGTACCCCTGAAAATCTCGACGATGACGGCGCAGGGTACATTCAGCCAGGCACGTCGTGAATGGCGTCCGATGCCCAGCCCGAATGCAACCAGCGCGCCAAGAACAGTTGAGTACAACGTGAGTTCTACCGTGACGCGGGCACCCTGCAACAACGCAGGGAGGTAATCCAGAAATGGCATGGTTTACGGTGTTTGTGCGGCGCGTGCGCACAGTTGTGCGGTGCTTTGCGTGCCCGACTGTTCGATATCAGCCTCGGAGAAGCCGTACTGCTCAAGAATTTTTCGCCACTGCGGTGTTTTGCGGAAATCGGTCAGGGCGGTGTTGATGTGCTGCTGCAGTGACTCAGAGCCTTTTGCAAACGTGAAGCCACCCCAGCTGCGCACGGGTTTGCCGTCGATAACCGGGTCGATGAATCCGGATGCCGATTCAACTTTCTGGCTTTTACTGGCCAGTTCGTTCACCGTCAGGCTGGTTGCAGCATAGGCGTCGGCCCGACCTGTAGCCACTGTTGAAATTGCATCAGCATTGTTGGCGATCGTTATGCGGTTTGCCTCAGGCACATTCAGGGCCTGCAGCATTTCAAGCTGGTCTGCCCCTGCCATGATGGCAACTTTCAGGTCGGGCTGGCTGAATTGCGAAAAGTCATTCAGTTGCCTGGGGTTGCCGGCAGGCACCAGCAGGCCCTCGCCGTAAGAACTGTTGGGTTCTGAAAAGAGGACTTCCTGGCAGCGTTGCGGCAATATCGCCATTTCTGCGGCAACCATGTCGAAGCGGCCTGCCTTCAGACCAGGAATCAGGGCGCTGAAACTGGCCGTTTCCCATTTGATGCGGTTGATGCCAAGGGCTTTGGCCAGGTGTCGTGCGACGTCAGGACCGGCCCCTTTGGCCTCGCCGCTCAGGTCTACATAGCCATATGGAATTTCGTTGGCAACCGCGATGCGTATTTCACCGCGTTCTTTGATTTGTTCCAGTGTTGCGGCACTGATGCTGGCATGGCCAAGGGCCAGTGATCCGACCAGTGTGTAAAGCAGGGCTAGGCCCGTTTTGCGGACTGTCATTATCCCTCCTGTTTGGTTTCGCTATTAATCATATTGGATAAAATCATAGCGTATGCAATCATTTCAATACAAATCAAGTGTATGTTGCGATGCGGTGGAGGGTGTGCTAGGATTGCTACCCATGTACCGCGCTACCTCGTTTTTCTTCTTTTATTTTTTTACTTTTCCGACACGTCTGGTGGGGGAAGGGAAGAAGCGTATTACCTCGTAGCAAGTAAAATTCCCAAAAAGCCGCCAGCATCGCTAGGCGGCTTTTTTTGTATCGATCCAGGAGTCGCAAGTGCCACACAACACCGATGATTTACGTATCCGAGAAATCAAAGAGCTCAGTCCGCCGGCGCATGTCATGCGTGAATTCGCAGCGACTGACGATGTTTCGTCGACGGTTCATGCCTCGCGTGCCGCCATTCACAATATTCTGCATGGCACCGATGACCGCATGGTGGTCGTGATCGGGCCGTGTTCAATTCACAACATCGAAGCCGCCCTTGAGTACGCGGGGCGACTTAAAGAACAGCGTGAGCGTTTCAAGGGCGAACTTGAAATCGTCATGCGCGTTTATTTTGAAAAACCGCGCACTACCGTGGGCTGGAAAGGTTTGATCAACGACCCCAACCTCGATGGCAGTTTCAATATCAATCTGGGCCTTCGCATTGCACGTGAATTGCTGATGCAGGTCAACAGCATGGGCTTGCCTGCCGGTTGCGAGTTCCTGGACATGATCACGCCGCAGTACATCGCCGACCTGGTGTCGTGGGGGGCGATTGGTGCGCGTACGACTGAAAGCCAGGTGCACCGCGAACTGGCGTCGGGTTTGTCGTGCCCGGTCGGGTTCAAGAACGGTACCGACGGCAATATCAAGATTGCCGTCGATGCGATCAAGGCGGCATCGCAGCCACACCATTTCCTGTCGGTGACCAAGGGCGGGCATTCGGCCATTGTGTCAACCGCGGGCAATGAAGACTGCCACGTCATTCTGCGCGGTGGCAAGCAGCCCAACTATGATGCCGCCAGCGTTGAGGAAACGTCGTCGGTTCTTGCCAAGTCGGGTTTGCGCCCGCGCATCATGATTGACTCCAGTCACGCCAACAGCAATAAAGATTACCGCAACCAGCCTGCCGTCATTGACGACGTTGCCCGTCAGGTCGAGAGCGGCGATGAGCGCTTGTTCGGTGTCATGATTGAAAGCCATCTGGTCGAAGGGCGCCAGGATCACGAACCTGGCAAACCGCTGGTGTATGGCCAGAGCATTACAGACGGCTGTGTGGCCTGGGATGCATCAGTCCAGATGCTTGAGCGGCTGGCCAGTGCAGTGAAAAAACGTCGTGAAGTTGTGTCCAGCACACTCGACGCCTGATTTGGCCAGGGCAGTGTAGCGGCGCGGTATTTTGGTTTGTTCATTCACCAGGGCAAGTGATGTTTTGCTTGCCGTCAGGCAGTCATGGTTAATTCGTCATCAGTAAAAGGTCGTGTTGTTATCGGGATGTCAGGGGGCGTTGATTCGTCAGTGTCTGCCTGGCTGCTCAAGCAGCAGGGTTACGAAGTCATCGGTCTTTTCATGAAAAACTGGGAAGACGATGATGATTCCGAATATTGTTCGTCACGACAAGACTGGATTGATGCGGCCAGTGTGGCTGACCTGCTGGGCATTGAAATTGAGGCGGTCAATTTTGCCGCAGAATACAAAGACCGGGTATTTTCCGAGTTCCTGCGCGAGTATTCTGCAGGCCGCACGCCCAACCCCGATGTCTTGTGTAACGCCGAGATCAAGTTCAAGGCATTTCTTGATCACGCCATGTCATTGGGGGCGGAGCGCATTGCAACCGGGCACTATGCCCGTGTGCGGCAGCTTGATACGCCTGAAGGTGTGCAGTTTCAGTTGCTCAAGGCGGTTGATGCCACCAAGGATCAAAGCTATTTCTTGCATCGCCTGAACCAGGCGAAATTATCAAAAACCTTGTTTCCGCTGGGTGAAATTCCAAAGACAGATGTGCGAAAAATTGCGCTTGAGCTTGGGTTGCCCAACGCGGCCAAGAAAGATTCCACCGGCATTTGCTTTATTGGCGAGCGCCCGTTTCGCGAGTTCCTGAACCGGTATCTGCCAACAAAACCGGGGCCGATCATGACGCCGGAGGGCAAGAAGGTGGGCACGCATCATGGCCTGGCGTTCTACACCCTGGGCCAGCGCAAGGGTTTGGGTATCGGGGGTGTCAAGGGCCACCAAGACGCCGACGGTACGGCGCAAGCCTGGTATACCGCCCGCAAAGACCTGGAAAAAAACGTGCTGTATGTGGTTCAGGGGCATGATCACCCCTGGCTGCTGGAACAGCGGCTTGAGGCCCAGGATGCCAGCTGGGTGGCCGGCAAGCCCCCTGTTTTGCAGGCTTATGGTGCCAAGACGCGTTATCGTCAGGCGGATGCGGGCTGTACACTTGAGTCGGCTGAAAATGGCCGCTTCACGCTGGCATTCGCCCAGCCTCAATGGGCCGTGACGCCCGGGCAGTCGGCCGTTCTTTATGACGGTGATGTGTGCCTGGGCGGCGGAATAATCACTTAAGCAACCAGCTTGGGTACGGTCGTTGCAAAAGAGGGGCGAGTCATTAAACGCTCGTAAAGGGCCGTCAGGTTGGGGTGGTTGTTGCGCCAGTTCAGTTCGGGCATGCGAAATTCAATAAACCCCAGTGCACAGCCAACAGAAACGTCGGCCAGACTGAAATTCACCCCCATGCAGAAATGGTTTGGCGATATGCCACGTTCCATGGAGTTGAGCGCCGAAACTATTTTTTTACGTTGGCGATTTACCCAGTCTTCGCTGCGCAGGTGCTCGGGCCGACGGCCCTCGACGACTATGCTGACCCCCGCGTCGAGCACGCCGTCACCGATAGCTTCCCAGCATTTCGTAGCCGTGCGATCGCGGCCCCCCTGGGGTAGCAGGCGACCAACGGGCGACAGGGTATCGAGGTATTCGACGATAACGCGCGAATCGTAAAGACTGTTGCCGTCGTCGGTAACCAGGCAGGGCACTTTGCCTAACGGGTTGAATTCCTGGATTTTTGTATCTGCAGCCCAGACATCTTCAAGCACGAACTCGAATTCGAGCTTTTTTTCGACCATTACAACGCGAACTTTACGAACGAAAGGGCTGGTCATTGAACCTAGGAGTTTCATGGCGCATAAGGGAAGTGAAGGGTCAAAAAAGTATAGCAGGGATAGCCCGCCTTAAATTGGCCCGGGGGGCTGAATTTGCCCAGGCCGGTTCCGGGGGGCGACAGTGTTCGTTATACCCAACAAAAGAGTCCGGGTGGTAAAATCCCGGCTTGTTTTTTTATACGTGAGCCGTAATGCAAATCGCCGATCAACTTAGTCAACTTAATGCCCTTTCGCCACTCGACGGGCGTTATGCGGCCAAGGGCAACCCCCTGCGGGCAACCCTTTCTGAAGCCGGTTTCATGGCTCACCGCGTCGAAGTCGAGGTCGCCTGGCTGATTGGCTTGTCAGAGGCTGGTTTGCCCGAGTTGCCGGCTTTCAGCGAAGGTGCGCGCCAGCAGTTGCTGTCTCTGGTTGAAAACTTTTCTGAAGCCGATGCCGCGCACATCAAGGACATCGAAAAAGTAACCAACCATGATGTCAAGGCCGTTGAGTACTGGCTTAAAGAGAACGTCGCCGGCAATGCCGAATTGGCTGCTGCTGCCGAATTCATTCATTTTGCCTGTACGTCTGAAGACATCAACAATACGTCACATGCACTGATGCTGACGCGGGCCCGCGACGGTTTTCTTGTGCCGGCACTTACCGGTCTTGCCGCCAAACTGCGCGAACTGGCACATACTCATGCCGACCAGCCCTTGCTGTCCCGCACGCACGGTCAGCCGGCCAGCCCCAGCACCATGGGTAAAGAATTCGCTAATGTCGTGGCCCGTCTTGATCGTGCCATTGCCGCCATTTCTGCCGTTCGCCCTCTGGCCAAACTGAATGGTGCAACCGGCAATTACAATGCTCATCTTTCAGCGTATCCCGAAATTGACTGGCCGGCATTCAGCGCCCGTGTGCTGTCAGGGCTGGGGCTTGAGCAAAACGAATTTTCCATCCAGATCGAGCCGCACGACTGGATGGCTGCGCTATTCGATGCAATCGCCCGGGTCAATACCATTTTGCTGGATCTCAACCGCGATATCTGGGGTTATATCTCGCTGGGATACTTCAAGCAGCGTCTGAAAGAAGGCGAGGTGGGTTCGTCAACCATGCCACACAAGGTTAACCCCATCGATTTTGAAAACTCCGAAGGCAATCTTGGTTTGGCCAATGCGGTTTTGCGTCATCTGTCCGAGAAACTGCCTGTGTCGCGCTGGCAGCGTGACCTTACCGACTCCACGGTTTTGCGAAATCTTGGTGTTGGTTTTGGTTATTGTGCGGTGGCCTGGGATGCCTGTCTTCGTGGCCTGAACAAGCTGGAACTGAACGCAGCGGCAATTGATGCCGATATTGATAATTGCTGGGAAGTATTGGCCGAGCCGGTTCAAACGGTAATGCGTCGCTACGGTTTACCCCAGCCCTACGAGCAGCTCAAGGCTCTGACGCGTGGCAAGGGTATCAACCAGGATGGCCTTGCTGAATTCATTCAGGGGCTTGACTTGCCTGCAGAACCCAAGGCACGTCTTTTGGCCATGACGCCACGCTCGTACATTGGCCTGGCCGCGCAGCTGGCGCGTAAAATTTAAGTCGTTTCTGTACTGTGGTTTGCAGGTCAAGGGCCCCGAACGGGGCCCTTGACCTGTGCGCACAGGTCAATTCACGCTTTGTGAGCTTTGCATTTTGGCCTGGGCAGCCAGGATCTTTTCTTCAAGCTCCGCCGAGGTTTTTAGCGCCAGCACGGGCGTGGCTTCGGTGTCACTTTCGTCGTGCTCGAGTTGCAACACAATGCTTTGCCCTTCGAAGGCAGCGGGGTTGGCCTGTATCTGGACATACTGTTTCAGCAGGCGATCAACCGCTTTTTGTGCCTCGAACAGTTTGGTTCCGACGCTGGACTCTGCATGCAGCCTGAATTGCTGCTCAATGGTTTTGGCCAGGTCCCAGCTAAAAAAAAGCAGGGCCTTGTCGCCAAAGCATTCGGGGTGCAGAAAACCCCACGATTCTGGTTGAGACGGGTTCAAGATAATTCAGAAAAAAATTGAATAACCCGACTATTGTACCGGCTGGGGTTGCGGGCTGGCTAACGCAGCGTCATCCAGGCCAGCGCCAGCAACAGCAGGCCAAAATATACCGCAATGCCAGTTACCAGACTGGTCACGACAATACTGAGCTTTTGTCGAAACTGTAAACGGTCTTGTCTGGCGTCATGTTTGCGGATCAGCCACCCGATGGTGGCCGCCATGGACAGGATGCTGACCAGAATAATTGCAATTTTCATGCCCGTATTTTAGACGTCTCATGGGGCTGTTGGCCACCGGTTCAGTGTCTTGGGGTTGGAGGCTGCCGGCGTTGCTGATGGGTGACATAGCGGTAGTCCTGGGTCGGCCGGCTTGCACGGTGTGGCTGGTTTTTGCTTGCGGAATTTTCCGTAGCCAGAATTTTTATCACTGCTTCGGTTGATGTTTAACACATTGAAAAATAAAAGATAGTGTTGTCTCGGGTGTGCTCTGCAAGGGTGGATTGATTCGCCCATTCGTATAACCCAGTCTGTTTGTCCAGTCGATAAAGCGCGAGCATTAGTCCATGTGTGTGGGGTGTACCCACGGTTATGGAGCTTGTGCGATGGTTAAAAAATGGATTTTGTCTCTGTCTGTAGCCGCACTCTCGGGGTGTGCCCAGTTTCCTGATCTTGGGCAGGCCATCAGCGCGCTTTATCCCTTGCACGACGGCCATGACAAACAAACGCGTCAGCTGTCTGGGCAAGGGCATTTTAATTTTGACTGGGCGCTGTCCGGCGATCGAACGATCGCGCCGCTGCAGGTTTTTGATAATGGGGTGAGCACATGGCTGCAGTTTGCGGTCGGGGCCCCTGTGCCGGCTGTTTTTGCGCGCACCCGCAGCGAGGCTGGCGCCGATTTTGTCGTGCCGCCAGACCGGCTTCTTGCACCTGTTCAGCAAGCAGACTACGTGGTGCTCAACGAAGTCCCCGATCAGCTGGTGTTTCGTGGCGGTCATCTTCAGGCCGAAGCACGGCGTGCCAGGCCTGTGCTGTCGGGGCCTGCCCAGGTTGAATCAGGCAAATCCGATGCCGTCGTGACGGTGCCAGACGAGGTCCTGAATGACAGCCGGCAATTGGCTGTTGTAGCTGCCGAGCCTTTTCAGGTTGAGACGCCAGCAGAAGTCATGCCCTCCCGGCCTGTTCTGGTCAGGGGCCCCGAAGAATTGGCTTCTGCCGGGCCCGTGTCTGACGGTGTGGCGGTGACCTTGACCACGACAGATACTTCAGCATCTTTTGCGCATGGCGTGTCAGATGGCATTGCTTCACGGTTCAGTGTTGATCGCACCGACGGTAACCTGCGTCTGGTCCTGATGCGCTGGGCAGGCGCGGCGGGGTGGGATTTCAGTGCCGAGCACTGGGGGGTAGATGTCGATATCCCTATTATCGGGTCGGCCACGTTCGAGTTGCCGTTTGTCGAAGCGGTACAGGCCTTGGTGTCATCCACAGAGCTTTCCGGCCACCCCTTGCAACCTTGTTTTTATTCAAACAGGGTGCTGCGGGTCGTGCCGTATGTGCAGCCGTGTAATCGTAGCGCCGGTCCGCAGGTGTCAGCATGACAGCCGCGCAAGTGGTTACCTTTCTGGCTGTTGCGCTTGTCTTGCCGGGTTGTGCATTGCAAGACAGGCTGGAACAAATATCAACCTCGGTGGGGCTGACCAAAACCCGACTTGATCAGCAGCACGATACGTTCAGGGGCAATGTCTCGGACGAAGGGGTGCGTCACGCTGCCCAGCACGTGAATCGACCCTGGCTGGTAGGCAAACCCTTGCCGTTGTCGCGCGATGTGACCCTGCCATTGGCCCTGAGGGCGAACGTCAAGACAACACTGGTGTTCTCTGCCGAGGCCCGGCCTTTGCCTGTGATTGCACAACGCATTGCGCGGGCTACGGGTATTCCGGTGCATGTGCGTCCTGAAGCCTTGCTGCCTCAAGAGCGCTTTTCGCCCCGGTTGGCCGGCAATGACACCTCGGGTGGGGCTGGTGCAGTGCTTTCAGCGTCTGCCATGTCATTCACCGGTGAGTCAGAGCCGTTGTCTGCGATTCTTGACCGGATTGGTGCAACCCTGGGTGTCAACTGGCGTTATGAGCACGGACGAATCGAGTTTTATCGTACCGAGACTCGTATTTTCAACCTTCGTGCCCTGGCGCAGGGGGCGCAATCCGAGGCGTCACTGGGGGCCAGTCGCAGCGGGCAAGAACAGGGTTTCGCCAGCAGTTCCAGTACGCGTTTGCAAAGCGAACCGGTTGACCTGATGGCCGTCATCAAGGCTCGAATTGAGCCATTCCTGACGCGTGCGGGAATGGCGGTTGCGCAAGAGGGGGCCAGCTCGCTGGTAGTGGTTACTGACACCCCCGAGGTCCTGCGCCAGATCGCGGCTTACATCGAACGCGAAAATCTCGCACTGACGCGTCGTATCCGTCTGGTCTTTGAGGAAATAACCCTGGTCAGTCGTGACAATGCGGAAGCCGGGCTTGACTGGAACGTGGTCTTTACCAGCGCCCGTCTGGCCGCATCCGCGGCGTCTGCAGGGTCAGCGCTTACCGAGGCGGCCAGCCTTGGGGTGTCACTTGCTGACGGGCCATTCAAGGGGTCCGAGGCCATGATCAAGGCACTTGGCCATGTCGGGCAGGTGGTCAGGCGCAGCAGCGTTCCTGTCCTGACCCTGAATCGACGACCGGTGACCCACGCGGTGCGCACCACATTTTCCTACATCGACAAGGTTCAGACGACCGCACTGGGGCAAGGCGTGGACAGCAGCTTGCCAACGGTTTCGGTCAGCCAGAAAGAGGAAACCGTTGGTTCCTTGCTGACCCTGATCCCGGATGCCCAGGACAATGGGCAGATTCTGTTGTCGATGGCTTACGACAACACGGTTGCCCAGCCGCTCAAGTCGGTAACGTTTGGGGATGCGGCCAACCCTTTGCAGTTGCAGCAGGTCACCATTGATGGCAACGGAACTGTCCAGCAACTGGTGCTTCAGCCCGGGCAGCCGGTGCTGGTGTCGGGCTTTGACCGGACCCAGGAAGAGCACGACGCGCGTCGCCTGAATCCGGGGATGCCCCTGTTGCTCGGGGGAAGCGATCGTGCGGCATCCCAGATGCTCAAGACAGTCATCCTGATCACCGCTCAGGTTGAAGAGGGGTTTTGATCATGATCAGTGATTCTGTCCGGTGTTTTTCAGTAGATGACAAGGTGCTCGTTTTCGGGATGGACTGGTTGCCTTTGCTGGGTAGTGATGTCCGGCAGCAGGCGCTCGTCAAGGCGCGACGTCATCATGCCAGCCACTTTGTGGTGGCCTCCGAGCATGCCGCTGCCATGGGGCTCGTGCAATTGCCCGCAGCCATCGAACACAGGTCGCGACCGCATCACTCTGCGGCGCAGGCTCTGGCATCGCTTTATCCGTCCGGCACCATGGTGGCGTTGATCGGTATCGGGCCTGCCCTGTGGTGGCTGGTTGCCTTGCACGAAGGGGCTGTTGTGGCCCGTACCGATTTGCTGTTCAGTGCGGCGGGTGACGCAGCGCCGATTGTGGCTGATTTACGTGCGGCCTACCCTCAGACCCGTTACGTTCAAGGCGAGCACGATCAGCCCGGATTACCGGGGTTGCCAGAGTTATCCCGTGCAGCCGACGACAGGGCTCTTCTGCAGCGTGTGGCTTATTCCCGGCGTTGGTTTCAGGTGGCCGCGGTGGCGGCGGCAGGGTTGCTTGTCGTGTTGGCATGGTCCGGGCAACTGGCGATGCTTTTTGGTCAGACCAAGGCGACCGCTGTTCCTTTGACGTCGGCACAGCAATGGCAAGCCTGGGAGCGCGCCCGCAGCCTTTTGGCTGACAATATTCAGGTGCATGGCGTGGCGGGCATGCAGGCTGTTCTCGAGTCGTTGCACCGTGTTCCTGTGGCTGTTGTCGGTTGGCAGCTGGGGCAGGCCGATTGCCGGCCACAGCGCACCGGGTGGCGGTGTACGGCTGCGTATCGTCGGGCTGCACGTGATGCCGATAACCAGGGTTTCATGGGTGCAGCGCCGCAAACATGGCAGTTACGATTTCCGACTGTCGACAGTGTCGAGGCCGACTGGGACATTGCTCCGGCGTTAACCCGCTTGTCTGACAGTCCTGTCGATGATGCCTTGTATTCACAAAAACATTGGCTGAGCAGTCTTCAACACATCAGTGCAGCATTTGTCGTGCTGAAGGCAACTGATGCCAGCGTAGTCCCCTTTCCGGCGCCAGTCGATGATCAGGGGCAGTCAATACCACGGCCTGAAAGTTTCCGTCTTTACCAGCGGCGTCAACTGCAGGTCGACGGGCCTTTGCGTTCATTCAGCGTGCTGCTGCCCAATTTAACCGGGGTGCGTTGGCATCGCCTGACGCTGACGCTGAGGGCTCTCGAGTATCCGACACTGACACAAAGCCGTCTTAACTTGACTGCTACGGGGGAACGCTATGAATGGCAAACTTGACTGTTCGAATGACAATGGTATGCGGCGCCAGTCGAAACAAAACGTACGGGTGGTTGCGGCAGTGCTTTTGGTGGCACTTGGTGCCGTGTCGCCAAGTTGCGCGGCGGCAGAGCGGTCGTCCGGTCAGGTATTACCCTTCCAGGGTCACACACCAGTCGGCGCCGGCAATGACTTGTTGGGCGATCAATTGCTGGTGCGTGAACTGATGAGGCTTGATGCTGAACAGGCGGCACAGCGTTTGCGAAAGGGCGTTTCGTCATCGGGGGCTGCCGTTTTGCCTGTTGCGGCAGAGCCCGCCACGGTTGCCGCGGCTCAGCAGCGTCCCGTGTTGCAGGCCATTTATGGCGTTGGGCAACGTTTGGTGGCTGAAGTCTTGTGGCAGGGGCAGTCTTATATTTACCTGAAAGGTCAGTCGCTTCCGGCAGGGCGCAAGGCAGACGCTGTCACCTTGCGTTTGAAGTCGATCAGTGCACGATGCATTGCCCTGCAAGGCCCCGAGCGTTTGTTTGAGTTGTGTCTTGGTTCGGCCGGGCAGGAGGGCTAGTCATGCGAAAGTCTGCCTGGCGTCTCGATCTTAAATTCCCCGGCTACCGTGTCAGCGACGTTGCCACGCCGCTCGAGCGATTCGAGCGTGCCCAGGCCGTTGTCATTGCCAGTGCCGATGAAATGCATCTGGTCCAGCCGGCAATACGCCGGTCACTCAGCGTTGAGCTTGGTGTTGAGCGGTTGGCAGCAAAGTTGTGCCCGGTGTCTCTGTCAGATGGGTCAGTTGCCATTCTTGCACTGGCCGATCACGTTGGCAGTGATCAGGCTGACGAATTGGCCCGACGAATTTGTGCACGTGGTTTGCGGCTGGCAACACCGCAGCGCTACATTCTGGCAGCGCCACTGCTGCTGTCGATTGCCCGTCACCAGTGGGCGGAAGATACCGTAGCTTCAGGTCCGAATGTAGCAGGCAGCGGGTCGGCCCTGGCAGGTGCCTTTCAGGACATGGTTGAGTGGGGTGTGCGGCATGGTGCCAGTGACCTTCATTTCAACGTACAGCTTGATCAGCCCGATTCTGAAGTCCGGTTCACCCTGCAGGGCCGCTACGTTGCGCCCGAACGCTTTCGCCGGATACCGACCGCTACGCTCAACGAAATGCTGGCGGTTGCCTGGATGGACATCCGGGGCGGCAATGGTGCTGTTTTTGATCCGACAACAGAGCAGCAGGGTGCATTGATCCGCCAGGTTGATGGCCGCAGCATTTTGCTGCGCTGGGCATCGATGGCCGCCGAGCGAGGGCCCAGCGTGTGTTTGCGCCTGCTTGATCGAACCCGTGCCGGCGAAACCGGTTCGCTGGAGTGCCTGGGATATCTGCCTCATCAGGCCAGCATGATAGGGCGTTGCATGTTGTCCGAGGGTGGTGCGGTGGTGTTCGCCGGCACAGTGGGTTCGGGTAAATCGACAACGCTTGCGTCGCAGATCGCAATGCTGCCGCCCGAGCGCAAGGTCATGACGTTGGAAGATCCGGTTGAATATCTGATTCCGGGGGCCGTCCAGAATACGGTCAGCCGAGACCCGTCTAAAGACAGGCATGACGGCTTTTCAGCGAAATTAAGGGCGCTCAAGCGTTCTGCAATGACAGACGTATTGCTCGGTGAAGTGCGTGACCGTGAAACCGGTGAGGCGTTCATGGACCTGGCCAGTTCGGGGGTCAATGTATATACCACCACCCATGCCCCTTCGGCCCTGCTCGTTGCCGAGCGCCTGGCCTCATCGGTGGTCGGCGTGTCGCGAGACTTTCTTGCGACGCCAGGCATTCTCAAGCTGGTGGTTTATCAGGCCTTGATGCCGTGCCTGTGTCCGCACTGCAGTCTTGACCCGATACAAGCCGCCGAGCTTGGGCTGTTTGATAACCCCCTTGCTGATCAGGTAATGAAAAGTCTGGATCGCGTACTGGATGGCAGGCCAGATACCTTGCGTTTCAGAAACCCCCATGGTTGTTCGTCATGTGCTATTGCCGGGCATCAGATCCTGGACGGCTATGCCGGGCGCACGGTTGTAGCCGAATGCTTTGAGCCACATGCCCATCCGGGCTATCTGGCCAGCATGAAGCGTGCAGACAGCGGGGCGTATCGCTCGCTTGATACGCACGCAGGCATGCGGCTGACTCAGGCAGACGAGGTTCATTCTTCGCTGGCTTGTGCGGCCTACAAGGTGGTTATGGGGCAGCTTGACCCGTTTGATGCAGAGCGACGATTCCAGGTTTTTCAGCGTCTGTGTGCCGGAAAAGTCCCGGCTGCTTTTGGGGGATGCTGATGCTGTCAGGGCTAAAGGCACGGGTCAGGGCCCTGCGCTATCAACGTGATGTCAGGGGCTTTCGTTCGCAACGTGCCGACTATTACGAATACCTGTCCGACTTCATGCACGCCGTTGCCGGAGCACGCACGCTTAAGGATATTTTCGAGCAAGATGCCCGACGCTATGGCGCATCGACCCGCCGTGGGCGCCTGTCGGCATATTGGGCGCAGGCCTACCCTCTGGCCGGGGGCGACCTGCATGCAACCTGGCGAGGCGCATTTCCCGAAGATGAGCTGGTCATCATCAGGGTGGCCCAATTGTCAGGCAATGCGGCACTGATTGAAACGCTGAAAGACCTTGCCGCAGCCCAGCGACTGGTTCATGAGGCCCGTGAGATTCTTGTCAATACGCTGGCTGCCGCACTGGCTGCCGTGCTGGTCTGGGTGGCCATGATGCTGGCTGTACCCATGTTTACGGTGCCGCGTCTGCAAAACGTGTTTGGCATGCTGCCTGTCGAGTATTACGGCCACGCTACCCGCGAGCTGTTTGGCCTGGCCGTGTGGGTCGAACGGTGGTGGCCCTGGGTTGCCAGCCTGACACTCGTGATCATGTCGTTGCTTGCCTGGACATTCCCAAACCTGGTCGGCGCACCCCGGCGCTGGCTGGACCACGTCTTGTTCTGGCGGCTGTACCGCTGCGTGGCTGCGGTTCGTATTTTGTCAGTGTTGCATGTGGTGCTGGTCCGTAATGACGCAAGCTCAACGCAATTGCGCACGGCAATCGGCTTGTTGTGTCGTGGGGCATCACGCTGGAATGCCTGGCATCTGAATTTGATGGTCGAGCGCATTGATCGTGGCTGGGTCGGGGCCAGAACCTTTGACACGGGGCTGCTTGATCGTCCTTTGTATTGGTATTTACAGGACCTTGCAACCACCCGCGGTCTGGTGGCTGCGTTGTCCTTGTGCAAGGAAAGGTTGGCGACACAGGTTTTGAAGTCGGTTGCTTATCAGGCGGCAGTCAGTCGCTGGGTCATGTTGCTGGCATGTGTTGCATCGCTGCTTGGTCTGGGGCTTTGGCACTACGTGGCAATTGACGAATTGCGACGCAGCCTAATGATTTTTTATGCCAGCCAGTAGGGCTGGTCTTTTTCAGGGAGAGCAGTCCATGTTGAATCAGAGCCAGAGTCAAGGTCCATTCCAGTGCGGGTATCAAGGCAATTTTCCGGGCCTTTTAAAAGGTGATAGCCAAAACCGGGTCCAGCTTCAGATGAGTCAAAAGCGGGTCCAGCGCCAGATGAACCAAAACCGATCCGGGGGCATCGATCGCGCCCTTCAGCGTCAACGCGGATTTTCATTGATCGAAGTCTCGATTGTTACCGCGATTGTCTTGTTGTTGGCCATTATCGGCATACCGGCTGTTGGCAGCTATGTCATCGAGAATAAAGTGCCCAAGGTCGGTGAGGAGCTGGCCCGGTTTGTTCTGCAAACCAAGGTTAATGCGCCCAATGGCGCTTCGGAGCCCTACCTTGGCATTGCAACATCAAATTTTGCCAATCTGGTGCGAGAGTCCAGTATTTTTTCGGTATCCGGAACCGAGGCCAGCCCCAAGGTACTGCATGGCCTGGGCAAGGCGGGTGAGGTTACGGTGGCACCTGCCGATCTTGGTGCTGCGTTTGCCATCACACTGAGCAATGTCAATCATGTGGCGTGCCCGGCAATTGCATCGGTATTGCAGCGCGTCAGCGACTCTATCAAGGTTGATGGCAACATCATCAAAGACGGTACAACCAACTACAGTGCACTGGCAACCGAGGCCTTGTGCACCAAGGGCGATGTCAACACGTTTGTGTTCACGGCAAGCTGAGGCAGCCATGAACTGCCGGCAACGCGGGTTTGCCCTGTTCGAGTTAATTGTCGCTGCCCTGATTGCAACGCTATTGGCGGTTTGGGCCTCCGAGGCCCTGGTTCGTAAAGCCCAAGAGGCTTCAGCCCAGGCGGTCGCGGTCTGGATGGAGGGTGTCAAGGACGCCCTGGCCCACTACCTCATACGTCACGCTGCAAGCTTGCGTGAGGCGACAGCGCCAGGTGATCTTGAGGTGACAGGCTATGCCGACTGGCGCACACCCACGCTGGCAGAGCTGAAAGGTGACGGGTTGTTGTCGGTCGGATATCCCGAGGTTTATGGCCGGGATCTGCGTCTTGCGACCAGGGTTTTGCCTCAGGGGGTCTGTCCCGGCGATACGTGCGCATTCGAGGCCGTGGTGTATCTGACTTCGCCGCTTGATCTGGCGATCATGGGGCGGCCCGGTGATGCCGTGCTTGCCGCCTGGTTGCTGGCTGCGCAGGGCCATGGCGGGTTGGTGGCACGCGCTGATCAGTCTCGCCTGGCCGGTGCCTCGTTTGCGTACGTAAACCCGCCCGATCCGGAAATGACGGCATTGGCCCCGGGCGTGGTCGCACTGGCCGTTACGCAAGCGGGTGGGTCAGCGTTTCCTTACCTGAAGGTCGGTGATGAGCGTGATCCACTGTTTTCTGCTGCCCTGACAGTTGCTGGCACGATAAAGTCGGGTAGCGGTGTGCGTGCCCAATCCTCTCTCTGGCTGGGGACACAGGCCGTAGCCATGACATCGTGCCCGGAAAACGGCCTGGTGGTTCGGGAACAGTTTGGCGGGATGCTGGTTTGTCGCAGCTATTTATGGCGTTCTGCCGGCGGGCGTGGTGGCGGTGGCTATTCGGTCAATTCGGTTTCGGGTTGCCTGTCGTCAGCTTCCAATCCGATAACCGGGGGCTGCAGCTGCCCATCGGGGTATTCGCTGGTTTTGATTTCCGACAGCGGCCCGAAGGCCGATGCCGAGGGCAGGACACGGGGGTATCTGTGCGCTGGTTGACCCCCCCGCTGTATTCAGCCGTTTTTAACGCATGGCAATGTCATGGTGTCCGGTTGGCCATGCTCATGGTGTCCAGTTGGCGATGAGCTCGCGTTCTTCATCAGTCATTTTGGTGATGTTGCCAAGAGGCATGTATTTATTGGCCGTTACTTGCTTGACCAGGGCCGGGTTCGCCAGGATATCGGCTGGTGTTTCCAGGGCGATGCCAGCCGGTGCAGAGGCAAAGCCAGGGTAACTGGGTTTGGCGGCATGGCATTGCACGCAGCGGTCGTTCATGATTTGCTGCACCCTGGTCATGGCAGTACCGGTTTGCCGGGGCGCCCCTGCACCGGTTTCAGCCCCGTTTTCAATGCGCGTTGCCGGGGCCTGTGAGCTTTGGCCTGTGGTTGTATTTGCGGCCGTCGCGTCAGGCTTTGGTTTGACCGACGGCGCTGCCAGTACGGCAACAATAACCAGCAGCAAGACACCGGCAATCGGGTAGGCAATCTTGTTCTGACCCATGTGCATCAACACGAAATATTGACGGATAAGAGCCCCCGAGAAAATGAACAGGCTCATGATGATCCAGGCGTATTCGCTGGTGTACGTGAACGAATAGTGGTTGCTGAGCATCAGGAAAACAACGGGCAGGGTGAAGTAGGTGTTGTGCACCGAGCGTTGCTTGCCGCGTTTACCGTCTATCGGGTTGGGGGCGTCACCTTTTTTCATGGCGTTGACCATGCGGCGTTGCCCCGGAATAATCCAGAAAAACACATTGGCCGACATGGCCGTGGCCATGACCGCACCCGTAATCAGGAAGGCCGCGCGCCCCTGGAAAATCTGTATGCTGAGCCAGGCGACAACAACCATCATGATGGCTACAGCGACACTTAGTACGCCATCGCGTTCCATGTTCGGGCTGATACGGCGGCACAGCTGGTCGTAGACAACCCAGCCGCCCAGCAAGAACACCAAAGCCACCACGTTCAATTGCCAGCCTTCAAGGTTGCGTACCCACTCCCATGGGCTGCCGGGGTTGGCCAGGAAGAACGTGGGGTTGGACATGTACATGATCGCGAACAGCGCAAACCCGCTAAGCCATGTTGTATACGATTTCCAGAATGACCAGTGCAGGTCTTTAGGTAATTCGGCGGGTGCCGTCTGGTACTTCTGGTTGTGATAGAAGCCCCCTCCGTGTACCGCCCACATTTCACCCAGAACCCCTTTTTTGCGCGTGCTTTCGGCTTGCGGCGGGCGCAAGCTGTTGTCCAGCATGACGAAGTAAATTGATTCGCCTATCCAGGCGATGGCTGCGATGACATGCAGCCATCGCAACAACAGGTTTCCGAATTCGACGAGGTAGGCTTCCATGTGCTGTTGTCCGTAGTGGGTTCGAGGGGAGGGCAACGGCCCTCAGCTGCCGCGATAGGTTGAATAAGTCCAGGGTGTAACCACCAGAGGGACGTGGTAGTTTTCGTCAGGGTTGGCAATGCCGAAGCGCACGATGACCTGATCGACAAAGCGTGGTTCGGGCACGCTCACCCCTTGGGCAGCAAAGTAATCGCCGGCAAAAAATACCAGTTCGTACGTGCCAGCCTGAATTTCGTCGGGCCCGAGCAGTGGTGCATCACAACGCCCGTCGTCATTGGTGAGTACGGTTTTTACAGGCTGGCGCTGGTCTTCCTGGATACGGTAAAGCGCGATGCGTACACCGCTGGCCGGGCGACCGTGCATGGTGTCAAGCACGTGGGTGGACAGCTTTCCCATGGGTTCTCCTGATTGTTGACAATTTATGTTGACGATTTTGTTTTAACCCCCAATAATTGTCAATCAGTGATTTCATAAAGTTTGCCGGTTTTGCCGGGGTGATGCCATGTTGTATCTAGATCAACGTTCTGACTCTTACCACGAAAGTACAGCGCCCAGTGCCTCATCGTTGCTGGGGTCGACCGGTCACGTTTCCGAAGTCGATCGCGTCTATGCCGAGATCTTTGATGCCGTGATGGATCGCCGCCTGTTGCCGGGTGCCAAGCTTACCGAATCAACACTGTGTGAAATTTTCAACTGTTCGCGCGCTACCGTGCGCTCGGCTCTGGCCCAGTTGGGGCACGACAAAATCGTGGTGCTTGAGCCCAATCGGGGGGCCTATGTCTGGAAGCCCGGGCCGGATGAAACCCGCGATATCTTCGAGGCCCGACGCACGCTTGAATGTGTCCTGATCGACAAACTGCTGCAGTTCCCCGACCTTGAACAACGCCTGCAGCCCTTGCGTGACATGGTGCGCCAGGAGCGTGAGGCGTTCGAACGTGGCGATCGCATCAGCTGGTTGCGGCTATCCAATGCCTTTCACGTCAAAATGGCCCGGCTGGTTGAGAACCACGTCCTGACGGAATTCATGCACGCCTTGTGTTGCCGCACCACGCTCATTATTGCGTTTCGCGATACCCCCAGCTCAAGCACCTGCTCGTATATGGAACACGACCAGATTCTTGACCTGATCCTGGCCGGTGATCGCGAGGGTGCCATGGCGGCCATGTGCCATCACCTAGAAGATTGTGAAGATCGCGTCGGTCATCACACAGCGTCGGTACGTCCCGATCCTTGGTCGGCATTCAGTGTCAAACGTTAATCAGGAGCTCTCATGCATCAAAACTATCCTCGCGATCTTGTGGGTTACGGGCGTCAGTTGCCACAGGTCGTGTGGCCTGGGCGGGCACGTGTGGCCGTCCAGTTTGTCCTGAACTACGAAGAGGGTGGCGAGAACTGCGTGTTGCATGGCGATCCGGCGTCCGAGCAGTTTTTGTCGGAAATCATTGGGGCGGCCGCTTATCCCGAGCGCCATATGTCGATGGAATCCATTTACGAATACGGTTCGCGGGCCGGGGTGTGGCGCATTTTGCGCGAGTTTGAACGACGCGGCCTGCCCCTGACCGTTTTCGGTATCGGCATGGCCCTTGAGCGTCATCCCGAAGTCGCGCATGCGTTTGTCGAGCTGGGGCATGAAATTGCCTGCCATGGCTACCGCTGGATTCATTACCAGTCAGCCCCCGAGTCGCTTGAGCGCGAGCACATGGCGCGTTGCGTTGAGGTCATTCAGGCCCTTACGGGTGAACACCCTCAGGGCTGGTACACCGGTCGCGACAGCCCCAATACGCGCAAGCTGGTCGTAGAAGAAGGTGGTTTTTTATACGATTCCGATTACTACGGCGATGACCTGCCTTTCTGGATGCCGGTCGAACTTGACAACGGACAGCAACGTTCGCATCTGGTTGTACCGTACACCCTTGATACCAACGACATGCGGTTCGCGACGGCTCAGGGTTTCAACACCGGCGAACAGTTCTTTACGTATCTTAAAGATGCGTTCGATGTGCTTTATGCCGAAGGCGAAACGCAGCCCAAAATGTTGTCGGTCGGTTTGCATTGCCGACTGATCGGACGGCCTGGCCGCTTTGCATCCTTGCAGCGCTTTCTCGACTATATCCAGAGCCATCAGAACGTCTGGATCTGTCGCCGGGTCGATATCGCGCGGCATTGGGCCGAGCATCACCCTTACACGGTCGGCGATGGGCAGCGATAGTGAAACTTCCTCAACGCCGAAGCAATCCAAACAAAATAAACCACACCTTGATGACTAGCGCCACCATTTATCAGCGGCACCTGAACGATTAACGCAATCATTTACCCGAGGCCGGAATGACCATAAAACTTTCCCTGACCCAGTTGAACACCATGCCTGTTGATGATTTCGTGCGGGCTTTGGGTGGTATTTTTGAGCACTCGGCATGGGTTGCTGAACGTGCAGCCGCACGTCGCCCGTTTGCCGGGCTCGACGACCTGCATGCCGAGATGGTCCGTCAAATCCAGGATGCGGGGCCAGAGGCTCAAATGAAACTGATCTGCGCCCACCCCGAGCTGGCTGGCAAGGCCGCCGTGCGGGGCGAACTGACCGCCGAGTCAAGTTCAGAGCAGGCAGGTGCCGGGCTTGACCAGTGTTCGCCCGAAGAGTTTGCCCGGTTGAACCAGCTTAATCAGGCCTACCGCGAGAAATTCGGCTTTCCGTTCATTCTGGCGGTCAAGGGGTATGACCGGGCCGGCATCATCGGTCAGTTCGAGCGTCGCCTGGCCCTGTCTCCCGATGAAGAAACCCGTGAAAGCCTTCAGCAAATTTATCGCATCGGCCAGTTTCGTCTGGAAGCCTTGGTTACAGCGGACTAAAACTGTTTTTTCTGTCATGTCAGCGCAACCCGATATACCGGAAGCGTCACGTTAACGATTCAGCCCCTCTTTTCTTGTCAACCGTTTTTATCTGTCAGGAGGCCCTGCAATGGCCGCGTCAAATTTGCCCACAGGCACCGTCATCAATGCCCCCGGCGTTGAGTTTCCAGAGTTTGCCACCCGTTACGCCAACCTGGCGCTGGCTGATTTCGGTGCGAAGGTGGTGTCCTCTTCGAACGAGTGGTTTGGCCCGGCCGAGCGCATGTTGCAGGCGGCCGAGCCGGTGTTCATCGTGGGCAAGTTTGATGACCACGGCAAATGGATGGATGGCTGGGAAACGCGTCGTCGCCGCGATGGTGGCTTCGACCATGCGGTGGTGCGGCTGGGTGTGTCGGGTGTCATCAAGGGTATCGATATTGATACCAGCCATTTCACCGGAAACTTTCCGCCGGCGGCCTCGGTTCAGGCCTGCTATTGCGATGGCGACCCGGATGACCACACCGTCTGGACCGAAATCGTACCGTCCACCACCTTGTCCAGCAGCGCGCATCACTTCATTGAACTGAACGACGAGCGTCGCTGGACGCATTGCCGTTTGAACATTTACCCCGATGGCGGCGTGGCCCGGTTCCGGGTGTTTGGTCAACCGGCTGCCGACTGGTCATCCAAAGACCCGGCACAGTTGCACGAGGTATCAGCGCTGGCGGCCGGTGGTCGCATTGTGGGGTACAACGACGCGCACTTTGGCGTGCCGTTTCGCCTGATCAGGCCGGGCCGTGGCGTCAATATGGGTGATGGTTGGGAAACACGCCGTCGTCGTGAGCCGGGCTACGACTGGTGTATCGTCGAACTGGCGCATGCTGTTCATGTCGAAAAGATCGAAGTCGACACCGCCCATTTCAAGGGGAATTACCCCGACCGGGTCTCTATTCAGGCGGCCAACATTACGTATGGTACAGACCAGTCCATTATTACCCAGGCCATGTTCTGGCCGGTGCTGCTGCCCGAACAAAAAGCCCAGGCCGATCACCAGCATTTTTATACGCTTGAACACTTGAATGACATCGGACCGGTCACCCACGTCAAACTGAACATGCACCCCGATGGTGGCGTCAGCCGTTTGCGTGTGTGGGGCCGTCTGGCCTGACCCGGAGCCGTCATGTCTGCGCTACTCAAACTCGAACCCCTGACCAAAGCGGCATTTGCTCCGTTTGGCGACGTCATTGCCACGGACAATAATGACTGGTTTCCCATTAATAACGGCACGACCCGTCGCTACCACAATATCGGCCAGGTTCAGGT
>JBAYOZ010000001.1:0-29775 GCA_041677965.1 Pusillimonas sp. | reverse complement strand
CTTGGTGCGAATGTGGTCGAGGCCGCTGCCATTATTGACTTGCCTGAACTGGGCGGGTCGACAACCCTTAAAGAAACCGGTTTGCCCATTTATACGGTCTGCAACTTTTGATCGGTAACCTTCTGGTGTACGGTGGCAAGCCTGTGCATGGTGCGCATTGAAGCGGGGCAGCCATTTGGCCGCCCCGCTTCAATTTACCGGCCGGGGCCGTCACCTTCACAGGCCCCCGCACGTTGTTCAGGGTGTCAAAGGAACAGCTTGTAGGCCGGGTTTTCGGTTTCGTTCCAGTAAGGGTAACCCAGCGAATCAAGAAATTCCTTGAATTTCTTTTTGTCGGCGGGTGGTACTTGAAGCCCGACCAGAATGCGTCCGTAGTCGTCGCCCTGGTTACGGTAATGGAACAGGCTGATGTTCCATTCGGGGCTCATGGCGCTTAGAAACTTCATCAGGGCGCCGGGGCGTTCAGGAAATTCGAAGCGGAACAGCATTTCGTGCTCGGCCAGTGCAGAGCGCCCGCCCACCATGAAGCGCAGGTGGGTTTTGGCCATTTCGTTGTGCGTCAGGTCAAGGGTATCAAACCCTTTCTTGCGCAAGGCGGTGGCGATTTTTTCAGGTTCGGCTGCCGAACTGATTTGCACACCGACAAAGACATGGGCGCTGGACGCGTCTGAAATGCGGTAATTGAATTCAGTGACGCTGCGCGACCCGATGGTTTCGCACAGTTTCAGGAAACTGCCGCGCTGTTCCGGGATGGTGAGCGCCAGCAGGGCTTCGCGTGCTTCACCGACATCGGCGCGGTCGGCCACGAAGCGCAGGCGGTCGAAGTTCATGTTGGCGCCGCTGGCGATGGCGATCAGGTTTTTGTTCTTCAGCTTGTGCAGGGCGGCATACCGCTTGGCACCGGCAATGGCCAGGGCCCCCGAGGGTTCCAGTACGCTGCGGGTGTCCTGGAACACGTCTTTGATGGCGCCGCAGATAGCGTCGGTATCGACCGTAATGAAGTCATCGACATAGTCGCGTGTGAGGCGGAAGGTTTCCAGGCCGACCTGCTTGACCGCCGTGCCATCTGAAAACAGCCCGACGTCGCTGAGTTCGATGCGTCGGCCCGCCTTGACACTGCGGATCATGGCGTTCGAGTCTTCGGTTTGCACCCCGATGATTTTGATGTCGGGACGCAGTTGCTTGATGTAACTGGCGACACCGGCAACCAGGCCGCCACCGCCGATGGCGGCAAAAACGGCTTCGATGGGGCCTGGGTGCTGGCGCAGGATTTCCATGCCAATAGTGCCCTGGCCGGCGATCACGTCCGGGTCGTCAAACGGGTGCACAAAAGTAAGCTTTTCTTTCTTTTCAAGCTCTTTGGCGTGCAGGTAGGCGTCAGAGTAGCTGTTGCCCACCAGAACGGCTTCACCGCCAAGGCGCTGCACGGCATTGACCTTGACCAGTGGCGTGGTGGTTGGCATGACAATGACGGCCCGGCACCCCAGCTTTCTGGCTGACAGCGCGACACCCTGGGCGTGATTGCCGGCCGAGGCGGTAATGACGCCGCGTTTGAGTTCGGCCGCGCTAAGGTTGGCCATTTTGTTGTAGGCCCCGCGCAGCTTGAAACTGAACACCGCTTGCGTGTCTTCGCGCTTGAGAAAAATGTTGTTGTTGATACGTGCGGAAATCTGGGGGGCGAACTCGAGGGGTGACTCGATGGCGACGTCGTAGACTTTGGACGTCAGGATGCGTTTAAGGTAGTCAGTGGACATGATGAGCGAAGATGCGGAAGAGGTGGTGCACGTAAACAACAAGATTACCACAGCAGATTTGTCTGCTGACGCTACACTGCCTCACCATGGAAACCTCAATTACTTACCTGCTGGATAGCGTGTTTCGGGCTTTTGCGTTGCCGCAGACCGGGCTTGCGGCGGTATTTCTGGTCAGCCTGGTTTCATCGACCTTGTTGCCGATGGGCTCCGAGGCGGTGTTGCTGGCGTATATCGGCACTGTGCCTGCCATGGCCTGGGCCGCTCTGGCGGTCGCAACGCTGGGCAACACGCTGGGTGGTGTCATCACCTTCTGGATGGGGCGTGGGGCTGAAGCGCTGTACGAACGTTATGCCACCCCGGGCAAGCCCGATCGACTGACAAAAAAAGCCCGGCAATGGGTAGAGCGCTGGGGTGCCCCGGTTTTGTTGTTGTCGTGGTTGCCTGTCATTGGCGACCCGTTGTGCGCTGTGGCGGGCTGGATGCGGTTGCCGTTCTGGCGCTCGGTAGTCTTTATTGCCATCGGCAAGGCCTTGCGGTATCTGGCGATAGCCCTTCCCGTGCTGTGGTTTTTTCCTGCGAATTGAGCAGGGCAGCCCCTTGACCGATGCAGTAAACTGAGGGTTAACCATATCTTTTTGAATGCGACTTCATGAACGCCCCTCTTGCCAGCCATTTGCTTGCCACCCAGCCGCCTTCGACTGAAGTACCGCGCCTGCGCGAAATTCCCTACAACTATACGTCGTTCTCTGATCGCGAAATTGTGTCGCGATTGCTGGGCCCCGAGGCCTGGAACTGGTTGTCTGATTTACGTGCCGAGCGCCGTACCGGCAGGTCGGCACGCATGCTGTTTGAGGTGCTGGGCGATATCTGGGTCGTTCGTCGCAACCCGTATCTGCAAGACGATCTGCTTGAGAACCCCAAGCGCCTGGCCATGCTCATCGAGGCCTTGCAGCACCGTCTTTCTGAAATTGACCGCCGGCGTGACCCGTCAGACCCTGACCGTGACAACAAGGTGGTGTTGCTGTTGCAGGCTGCGCGTACGGCTGTCAGTGCCTTTGAGCTTGAATTCGGCCAGACGCGCGATTTGCGCAAGCAGGTGCAGCGCCGTCTTTCCAGGGTAACGGCCAAAGACAACATCAAGTTTGACGGTTTGTCGCGGGTGTCCCATGTTACCGACGCGACCGACTGGCGTGTTGAGTACCCCTTTGTTGTCCTGACACCCGACTCTGAAGCGGAAATGGCTGCGCTGGTACGCGCCTGTATTGAACTTGAACTGACCATCATTCCGCGCGGGGGTGGTACGGGCTATACCGGGGGAGCCATTCCCCTGACCTGGCGGTCGGTGGTCATCAACACCGAAAAGCTCGATCAGCTTGGTCCGGTCGAGCTGATTGAATTACCCGGTGTGGACGGCCCGGTTGCCACCGTGTTGTCAGGGGCCGGTGTGGTAACCAAGCGGGTTACCGAAGCTGCAGAAGCGGCCGGTTATGTTTTTGCGGTTGACCCGACCTCGGCTGAAGCGTCGTGTGTTGGCGGTAATGTGGCCATGAATGCCGGCGGCAAGAAAGCGGTGCTGTGGGGTACTGCCCTTGATAACCTGGCCTGGTGGCGTATGGTTGACCCCGATGGCAACTGGCTCGAGGTCACGCGCATCGGTCACAACATGGGCAAGATTCACGATGTGGCCGAGGCCCGTTTCGAGGTCAAGTGGTTTGATGGCAGTGCGGCGCCCGGTGCACGGTTGCTGCGCACTGAAACCCTGGTTATCGAAGGTCGCCGTTTTCGCAAGGAAGGGTTGGGTAAAGACGTTACCGACAAGTTTCTGGCGGGTTTGCCCGGCATCCAGAAAGAGGGCTGCGATGGCCTGATTACCTCGGCGCGTTGGGTGGTGCACCGTATGCCCAGCCATACCCGTACGGTTTGTCTCGAGTTCTTCGGCCAGGCACGCGACGCGATTCCGTCGATTGTCGAAATCAAAGACTATCTTGATGAACAGACCCGCAACAAGGGCGCCATTCTGGCCGGGCTTGAACACCTTGACGAGCGCTACCTGCGTGCGGTCGGTTACGCCACAAAAAGCAAGCGCGGCAGTTTGCCCAAAATGGTGCTTATCGGCGATATTGTGGGTGATGATGCCGATGCCGTTGCTACGGCAGCCAGCGAAGTCGTGCGCTTGTCCAATACGCGGCACGGTGAGGGTTTTGTTGCGGTCAGCGCCGAGGCGCGTAAAAAGTTCTGGCTCGATCGCTCCCGCACGGCAGCCATTGCCCGTCATACCAACGCCTTCAAGATCAACGAAGACGTGGTGATTCCCCTGAACCGTATGGGTGAATACACCGACGCCATCGAGCGTATCAATATCGAACTGTCCACACGCAACAAGTTGCGTCTGCTCGACGCCCTCGAGGTATTTTTGGGCAGTGGCGACTTGCCGGTGGGCAAAGCCGAAGACGCTGACGACGCGCAGCAAACCCGGGCTGAAATTCTGGCCGAGCGCACGCGCGACGCCATTGATACCTTGCGCGATGCGCGCAAACGCTGGACCTGGCTGCTGGAAAACCTTGATGCCCCGTTGTCGCAGGCCCTGACCGTGCTGCCGTCCATCGGTTTGCCGCAGGCTGTTGACACTCTGGCTGAACGCCTGGTGCAACAACCCGACGCACGTGTATTCGATGTCGTGCAAGACCACACGATTCGCATTTCCTGGAAAACCGAAGTGCGGGCGCTGTTCGAGCGCTATTTTGCCGGTGCGGCCTGTGCGGCGGTGCTGGCCGAAATTCAGGCCATTCACGACCGTGTGCTGAAAGGGCGGGTTTTTGTGGCGCTGCACATGCATGCGGGCGATGGCAACGTTCATACCAATATCCCCGTCAATTCCGACAATTACGACATGCTGCGCGAAGCCAATGAGGCGGTGGTGCGCATCATGCAAATTGCTCGCGACCTTGATGGCGTGATTTCCGGCGAGCACGGCATTGGCCTGACCAAGTTCGAGTTTCTGACGCAAGACGAACTGCAGCCGTTCCAGGACTATAAACGTCGTATTGACCCCAAAGGCCATTTCAATGCGGGCAAACTGATGCCCGGTGCCGACCTGCGCCACGCCTGGACGCCCAGTTTCAACCTGATGGGCCACGAATCGCTCATCATGCAGCAAAGCGAAATCGGTGCCATCTCGACAGCCATCAAAGATTGTCTGCGCTGTGGCAAGTGCAAGCCGGTGTGTGCTACCCACGTGCCGCGCGCCAATTTGCTGTATTCACCGCGTAACAAGATTCTGGCCACGTCGTTGCTGATCGAAGCGTTTTTGTACGAAGAACAGACCCGTCGCGGCATCAGCCTGCACCATTGGTCAGAGTTTGAAGACGTGGCCGACCACTGCACGGTGTGCCACAAGTGCTACAACCCCTGTCCGGTCGATATCGACTTTGGTGATGTGTCCATGGAAATGCGCGCGTTGTTGCGCCGCATGGGTAAAAAGTCATTCAACCCGGGTACGACAGCCGCCATGTTCTTCCTCAACGCCAAAGACCCGCGCGTCATCAAGGCTACGCGTACGGCCATGGTCGATCTGGGCTACAAGGCTCAGCGGTTCGCGCACGACCTGCTGGCCGCACCTGCGCGCAAGCAAGTCGAACAGCCGCCGGCCACCATCGGCAAGCCACCCATCCGCGAGCAGGTCATTCACTTCATCAACAAGAAAATGCCCGGTGGTTTGCCCAAGCAAACCGCGCGCAAGCTGCTTGACATTGAAGACGCCGATTACGTGCCCATTATCCGCAATCCGGCAGTAACCAGTGCTGACACCGAGGCCGTGTTTTATTTCCCCGGTTGTGGTTCTGAACGCCTGTTTTCGCAGGTTGGGCTGGCCACGCAGGCCATGCTCTGGCATGCCGGGGTACAAACGGTTCTGCCGCCGGGGTATTTGTGCTGTGGTTATCCGCAGCGCGGCAATGGCATGACCGACAAGGCTGAAAAAATCATTACCGATAATCGCGTCTTGTTTCACCGGGTCGCCAATACGCTGAACTACCTCGACATCAAAACCGTCGTGGTCAGTTGCGGTACGTGTTACGACCAGTTGGCCGGGTACGAATTTGAAAAAATCTTCCCGGGGTGCCGACTTATCGATATTCACGAATACCTGCTTGAAAAAGGCATGAAACTTGAAGGTGTGACCGGTAGCCGGTACATGTATCACGACCCGTGTCACACCCCCATGAAGCTGCAAGACCCGATGAAAACGGTCAAGGCGCTGGTGGGTGAAACCGCCATCAAGACCGATCGCTGTTGTGGCGAATCCGGCACGCTGGCGGTTACCCGCCCGGATGTGTCCACCCAGGTTCGTTTCCGCAAGCAGGAAGAGCTGGTGAAAAATACCGCCCAGATTCGCAATGATGGGTATCAGGGGCAGGTCAAGATCCTGACGTCCTGTCCATCGTGTTTGCAGGGTCTGTCCCGCTACGAGGGCGATACGGGCATGGAGGCTGACTACATTGTGGTCGAAATGGCGCGCCATGTACTGGGTGAGTCGTGGCTGGAAGACTACGTGAAGGTCGCGAACGCCGGCGGTATTGAACGCGTGCTGGTGTAGTTTTTCTGTTTGCTGTACATGCAAAGGGCCCCGGTTACCCCGGGGCCCTTTGTTGTTGCGCGAGCTTGGACAGTGCCCCGGTTAGTTACCGGTTGAGCCTGCTTCGGGGGGCGGGCAAACCCGGCTGGCGGCAAACTCAAGTGCAAAAATACTGCCTGCACCCAGGCGGCTTTGAATTGTCAGTTCGGCGTTGTGTCGCATTGCCACGTGCTTGGTAATGGCCAGCCCCAGGCCGGTGCCGCCGGTCGAGCGCGAACGGCCACGGTCAACCCGGTAGAAGCGTTCGGTCAGGCGGGGCAGGTCTTGGGGCGAGACACCGATGCCGGTGTCTTGTACCGAATAGCAGGCAAGACCTTTTTCAGTTTTGTACCAGCTGACAGTAATGGTGCCGTCTTTCGGGGTGTAGCGTACGGCATTGGTCAGCAGGTTGCTGACAGCCGATACCAGTTCAGTTTCGATGCCCATGATGCACAGGTTTTCGTCAATGTTTTCAACAAAGACATGCTGCTCGGCTGACAACAAGTGGGCCTGCTGCAATGCCTTGTGGATCACTTCGCTCATTTGCACCGGGACACCGGCCTGGGTCGGCGATGATTCCAGTGTTGACAAGGTCAGCAAATCGGCAACAATCGCTTGCATGCGCCTGGCCTGGGTAATCATCAGGTCAAGGTAGTGCTCGCGCTGTTCGTCGCTGATATCGTCACGCGGGATGTCGTACAGGGTTTCCAGGAACCCCAGCAGTACGGTTAGCGGGGTGCGCAGTTCGTGCGACACGTTTGCCACGAAGTCTTTCCGTGTGGTTTCAAGCTTCTCGACTTGTGTGATGTCGCGTGTTACCAGCAGATAGTGACCGATGCCATATCGCGTAAGCTGCACCAGCAGTGTTCGATCGATATTGCCGGCATTGTGATGCAGCACCAGTGGTTCGGGCCAGGTCCGTTGCTGTGCGTATTTGCCAAACTCGGGGGCGCGCAGAATATTGAAAACGCTATGCCCGCGGTCTGTGACCAGATTCAGCCCGGTATGGGTGCTGGCGGTGCGGTTGCACCAGGTCACCAGCCTTTCCTGATCCAGCGTTATAGCGCCATCGGGCAGGGCCTCGGCGGCTTGCATGATGCTGTCAACATGTTGCTCAAGCTCGGCAATGGTGGCGGTGTCGCGCCGCAACTGGCGATAAACAGGGGCCAGTACTTCATCCCATGGGCCCACCGATGGCGGTGGCGGCGCTGACAGGTCGGCCACCCATTTTCTGATTTGCGCCAGTTGTGTGTCGCTGACCAGAATCATGGCTGTCAGGCCAAGTGTGGTTACGACCCAGCCTGCCGTAGCGGTTGTGAAGTAACCGACAGCCCAGCCCAGCAGGCCCAGGGCAATCAGGGAGAAGATGGTTTTGGGCATGGTCAGGCGCTATGAGCCTTGTCGGTCGTCTGGGGCAACTGGACGGCAAAACGGTAACCGGCCCCTCGTACGGTTTCAATGTGGTTTTCGTGGCCACTGGGTTCCAGCGCTTTGCGCAGTCGACGAATATGCACATCGACGGTACGTTCTTCGACAAAAACGTGGTCGCCCCACACCTGGTCAAGCAGCTGGGCGCGTGAAAAAACGCGTTCGGTGTGTGTCATGAAAAAGTGCAGCAGGCGGAATTCGGTTGGCCCGACCGTTAATGACAGGCCGTTGCCAGTGACGCGGTGCGTGGCCGGATCAAGTTTCAGTGTGCCGATCTGGATGACGTCGTCGGTCAGCTGCGGAGCACGCCGGCGCAGCACGGCCTTGATGCGTGCCATCAGTTCCTTGGGTGAAAACGGCTTGGTGATGTAGTCGTCAGCACCCGCCTCAAGACCTTCGATTTTGTCATTCTCGGCGCCTTTGGCGGTCAGCATGATGACCGGTACCTGGCGCGTACGTTCGTCGGCACGCAGTTTTTTGGCCAGTGTAATGCCCGAGGCGCCGGGCAGCATCCAGTCCAGCAAGATCAGGTCTGGCAGCTCGGCCCTGATCAGGGTCTGGGCTTGTTCGGCATCGAAGGCGCGCAGCACCTTGTGACCCGCAAATGACAGATTGACGGAGATCAGCTCCTGGATGGCGGGTTCGTCTTCGACGACCAAGATGGTTGTGCTCATGGCTCAAGGGATAAAATAACCAAAGAAGCTTCAATATTATGGCTTCAATGTTTCAAGTTTGTGAAAATTGCCATCTGGGCATTGTTGTGCCGCGTGCCGGCCAGCCAGCCAGACATCGGATACCATACGCGCTATGCAAAATACATCACCTAATCCGCAGGGCGGTTCAGGCAGTGGCCCCACCACCCACTTTGGCTACAAAACCGTTGCTGAAGCCGAAAAGGCTGCCAAAGTCGCCGAAGTGTTTCACTCGGTTGCTCAACGCTACGACATTATGAACGATCTGATGTCGGCGGGTCTGCATCGCGCCTGGAAAGCATTTACCATTGCCCGCGCCGATGTTCGCCCCGGCATGAAGGTGCTGGACATTGCCGGCGGCACCGGAGACCTGGCCAAGGCGTTTGCCCGCAAGGCCGGGGCAACCGGAGAAGTCTGGTTGACCGATATCAATGACTCCATGCTGCGGGTAGGGCGCGACAGGCTGGTTGACAAGGGTCTGGTCTTGCCAGTGGCCGTTTGCGATGCTGAAAAGCTGCCGTTCCCCGATGGGCACTTTGATCGTGTCAGCGTGGCGTTCGGTTTGCGCAACATGACGCATAAAGATGTCGCGCTGTCTGAAATGCGCCGTGTCCTCAAGCCGGGTGGCAAGGTGCTGGTGCTCGAGTTTTCCCATGTTGCCAAGCCGTTGGCGCCTGCATACGACTGGTATTCGTTCAATGTGCTGCCCTGGCTGGGTAAAAAGGTGGCCGGTGACGAAGAAAGCTACCGTTATCTGGCCGAGTCCATTCGCATGCATCCCGACCAGGAAACCCTTGCGGGCATGATGAAAGATGTGGGTTTCGAGCGTGTGCGCTACTTCAATATGACCGCTGGTCTGGTAGCCTTGCACGAGGGCGTCAACCTGGGGTAAGCACTACCGCTTGAGATATCTTTAAGCTTCCAGTAAGATTAGGCGTTACCAGGTGGTTATCACCTTGCATACTTTGGTTCGGAGCTTAAAACTATGTCTCGACGCTTTTCCCGTTTTCTGGCTGTTGCCTTGCTGGTCGTGTCCACGGCCGGCATGGTTGCGGTTTCCTTTGATGCCGAGGCCCGTCGCATGGGCGGTGGTTCCAGCTTTGGCCGTCAATCCAGCAACGTTACTCAGCAGCGCCAGGCCACGACGCCGCCTGCGGCAAATACCACCCAGCGTAGTGCATCGTCTGCGGCACCCGCAGCAGGTGCGGCTGCTGCCGGTACCGCCGCAAAAAGTGGCATGTCCCGCTTCCTCGGGCCCATCGCCGGCATAGCTGCAGGCCTGGGTATTGCAGCGTTGTTGTCCAGTATGGGCCTGTCGGGCGCATTCCTTGAAATGATCTCCAGTTTGCTGCTTATTGGCCTGCTGGTATTTGCAGTGATGTTCATTGTGCGTCGCTTGCGCGGTGGTGCGGCAACGCCCGCTGCACAGGGGGCCGGTGCCGGCAGCATGCAGCGTACGGCCCAGCCCGGCGCATGGCAGCAGGCCCAGTCGCAGCCGTCTGCTACACAGCCCGACGCTCCTGTCGCTGCGGCAGCGTCGGCCAGCCCGGCTGACCCCGCCTGGTTTATTCCCGGTGACTTTGACACGCCAAACTTTCTGGCCAATGCCAAGAAGCAGTTCGCCGAAATCCAGGCCATCTGGGACAGCGGTAACGTGGCTGGCCTGTCTGAATACCTCACTGACGACCTTATTGCCGAAATGAAGCCGCAAATCGAAGCGCGTGGCGGCAAGGCTGAACACACTGAAATAGTCCTGCTCACCGCCGAATTGCTGGGCATTGAAACGGTCAGTGGTGGCCATCTGGCCAGCGTTCGTTATTCGGGCATGCTGCGCGAGGCAGCGGGTGCCGAGGCTTTTCGCTTCGAAGAGGTCTGGAACCTGTACAAAGCTGACGGTCAGGGCTGGCTGCTGGCAGGTATCCAGCAAATTCCGGTCGAAGGCCAATAAACTGTTTTCACATGTCGGGGTGGCCTTTGCAGGCCGCCTCAGGGGCCGGTACCGCACTACGTTGCGTCCGGCCTGTTTTATTGTGCAGACCGCAGTGCAGTCAAAAACGTTAAACTTAGGCCTGTACATTTTCCTGTCTCGCGCCCTGGCCGCGCGTGCCCATACATGTTGCCTTTCCCCCCATTTACGACACTTGCCGCCTCGGCGGGTGTTACTACCCTGAACCGCTTGCTGGTCCGTGAGGTCTGGGCGGCACAGCGTTTAAGCCGACATGCGGGCAAAACTGTCAGGCTGGCGCTGGGCCAGACCTTCGTTTCGCTGACTATTGCCAATAACGGGCAGGTGCAGGTAGCTGATACGTCCATTGTTCCAGACGTCACACTTACATTGCCGGCAGGTCAGTTCGGTCAGGTCTTCGATCTGCTGCGGCATAAAGATCCGGAGCAACTGGTCGAGGCCATGCACATACAGGGTGATGCGGGGTTGGCCAATGTCGTGGCCGATCTGGCGCGTAACCTGCGCTGGGATGTCGAGTCAGACCTGGCCGGTATCGTGGGCGATATCCCCGCGGCGCGACTGGTGTCGGGTACACGGGCAGTGGCGCAGGTGCTCCAGCAGGCAGGTGAACGTCTGGCTGGCAACATCAGTGAATACTTCACCGAAGAAGACCCGCTTGTCGTCGGGCGTTACGGCTTTTCGGTCTTGCAGGCCGACTGCCGCACGTTATCGCGTCAGCTAGACCAGCTTGAGCAACGTCTGACGCGCCTTGAGTTTTCGTTGCGTACCCGGAGACCCTGATGTTGACGCTCTTTCGCCTGGTGCGTATTTTGTTTGTTGCGTTGCGCTACCGCCTTGATGAGCTGGTGCTGTCCAGTATCAAGCATCCGGTTGCCTTTAGCCTGTTGCGTGTCGTGCGGCTTGGGCGTGCCCCGCGCGCTGACCGCGGTGTGCGTTTGCGCCTGGCCCTTGAGTCGCTGGGCCCGATTTTCGTCAAATTCGGGCAGGTGTTGTCGACGCGGCGCGATCTGATTCCACCCGATCTGGCCATAGAGTTGGCCCGGTTGCAGGATCGTGTCCCGCCATTTCCCTCTGATCAGGCCGCCGCCTGTGTGCAGGCTGCGCTGGGGGCCCCGCCTTCAACCTTGTTCCGTCATTTTGAAAAAGACCCGGTTGCTTCAGCATCCATTGCCCAGGTGCATTTCGCAGTGTTGCACGACGGACGCGAGGTGGCAGTCAAAGTGTTGCGCCCGGGTATGTTGCGGGTCATTGAAAATGACCTCGCGTTGTTGCGCGTGCTGGCCAGCGTGCTTGAGCGTCTGATACCTGACAGCCGTCGGCTTAAACCACGGGAAGTAGTTGCTGAGTTTGACGTTTACCTGCACGACGAGCTTGATCTGGTGCGCGAGGCCTCGAATTGCAGTCAGTTACGCCGCAACTTTGGCCCTGAAACCGGGCGGCAGAACCTTCTGATCGTGCCTGAAGTGGTCTGGGAACTCACGACCACTTCAGTTTTTACCATGGAGCGCATGCGAGGTATTCCGGTCAGTCATGTCGAACGCTTGCGCGATGCCGGGGTCGATATCAAGGCGCTGGCACGAACCGGAGTGGAAATCTTTTTTTCACAGGTCTTTACCGACGGCTTCTTTCATGCCGACATGCATCCTGGCAATATTTATGTTTCCGATGCCCCCGAAACGCTCGGGCGTTACATTGCCCTTGATTTTGGCATCGTCGGCTCGCTGTCCGAGCACGACAAGAACTATCTGGCGCAAAATTTTCTGGCGTTTTTTCAACGTGATTACCGGCGCGTGGCGCAGTTACACATCGAGTCGGGCTGGGTTCCCTCAAACACCCGCGAAGAGGCCCTCGAGGGTGCGGTTCGTGCGGTATGCGAGCCTTATTTTGACCGGCCGCTGTCACAGATTTCGCTGGGTCAGGTGTTGTTGCGACTTTTTCAGACCTCGCGTCGATTCAATGTCGAAATCCAGCCGCAACTGGTGTTGCTGCAAAAAACACTTCTTAATGTCGAAGGTATGGGGCGTGATCTTGATCCTGATCTTGATCTTTGGAAAACAGCCAAACCCTATCTTGAAAACTGGATGCACGAGCGCATTGGCCTGAAGGGTCTGAAGCGACGTCTTGACCAGGAAGCCGGGCAATGGGCGCAAATGCTGCCCCAGTTGCCGCGCCTGGTGCACGCCAGCCTGTCGCGCCCTGATGCCATGCCGGGCGTGCAGCATGAATTGCAGCGTTTACGCAAGGCGCAAGAGTTCAATAACCGGTTGGTGATGGTCTTTGCCGCAGTGGTTGCGGTTGCCATTGGCGTGGCTATCTGGGCAATGATGGGTCGTTAGCCCAAGTGTTGTTTATCACCCGGTTTTTTTATCCTGACACAATTTTGCGATGTTTGTGTCGTAGCATCATGCAGTTGTGCCGGTTTTTTGTTCGTAGTGTGTTGTTAAAAGAGAGATGACTATGCTTTACCCTGAATTGTTCAAGTCAATGGAGGCGGTGCGCTGGAATATGGCCACTGATATTCCATGGGATGATTTCGATGGCAGCAAACTCTCCGATGATCAGGCCTACACGATCAAGATGAACGCCATCACTGAATGGGCGGCGCTGCCGGCCACGGAAATGTTTTTGCGTGACAACCGTGATGACAGCGATTTTTCAGCATTCATGTCGGTGTGGTTTTTTGAAGAGCAAAAGCATTCACTGGTGCTCATGGAGTACCTGCGTCGTTTCCGGCCTGAACTGGTGCCCACCGAAGAAGAGCTGCACAAGGTCCGTTTCGAGTTTGACCCGGCACCACCGCTGGAAACCCTGATGCTGCATTTTTGCGGTGAAATTCGTCTGAATCACTGGTATCGGCGTGCCGGAGAATGGCATACCGAGCCTGTCATCAAGGCCATTTATCAAACCATTGCCCACGATGAGGCGCGTCATGCCGGGGCTTATTTGCGCTACATGAAGCGCGCACTGCTGAACCGTGGTGAAGCCATTGGCCAGCAGGCGCGTCTGGCATTTTCAAAAATCGGCGTCCTGATGGCGTCGGCGCATCGCACGCCGCAAGCCCTGCACCCCACCAACCTTCACGTCAACAAAGATCTCTTTCCCCAAGATACGGTCCAGTCCAAGGTGCCGTCGCCGGGTTGGCTTGAGAACTGGCTCGATCATCAAATTCATTTTGATAAAGACTGGGAAGGCAAGGTCAGTTCGCGCATTTTGCATAACCTGTCGTTGCTTATGGACAGCAGTTTCAAGACCGTGCAAGACCTGAATCGCTACCGCAAGGAATTAACGCGTTCGGTGGCGCCGGTTATCCAGACGCCGGCGTAACGTCATGGGTGTGCGTTTCGAAGCCAAGATACTGTCGCGTGCTGAATGTGAAGCGGCGGTACGTGCCGGCAAGCTGGCGCGGCCGCTGGTGTTTACGAATGGTGTGTTTGACATTCTGCACCGCGGGCATGTCAGCTACCTTGATGAGGCAGCCCAGTTGGGTGCGACGCTGGTGGTGGCCGTCAATACCGATGCGTCGGTAAGGCGGCTGGGGAAGGGGGGTGACCGGCCGGTTAATACCCAGGATGACCGCCAGGCCTTGCTGGCCGCACTGGAAAGCGTCAGTTGTGTCACGACCTTCGAAGAAGACACCCCGCAAGCCCTGATAGAAGCCCTGCGCCCTGATGTGATTGTAAAAGGGGGGGACTACACCATGGAAACCCTGCCTGAAACGGCCAGTGTACTAAGCTGGGGTGGCAAGGCCGTGGCGATTCCGTTCCGTTTCAACCGTTCAACAACGGCCCTGCTGAAGAAGGTCAGGGGCCAGGCTGAAGCAGCCCGTTGACCGCTTTCAGGTCGGTGTCGGTTAATGTGCCGGCGGCGGCCTTCAGGCGTAAGCCAGACAGCAGGGTGGCATAGCGCGCATTGGCCAGCGCACGTTGGGTTTCGTAAAGCTGCTGCTGGGCGTTCAAAACGTCGATATTGACGCGCACACCCACTTCGTAACCGGTCTGGTTGGCCTGCAGCGATGCCAGACTGGATTTTTCAGCCGCCAGCAATGCATTGACCTGGGCCAGGCCAGAGACAACCCCCGAAAAATATTGCTGTGTTTGCTGCACAGAGACCCGGCGGGCCGATTCAAGGTCGTAGCGTGAGCGCTGCAGCAGCGAGGTTTGCTCTCGTACCTTCGACGAAATGCCCCCCCCTGAAAACAGGGGGATGCTTAGTTGAACCCCGACCGTGCTGTCAACTGATCTGGGGCCTGCCCTGGGGCCATAAACGCCCCGGTCGCTGGACGAACCCGACTGGGCGTAAAAATCAAGCGTCGGGTAATGCCCGCTTTTGGCAATGCTGATTTCTTTTTCGGCCACCTGGGTATCGAGCATGGCGCGTGCCACTTCCAGACTGGCGCTGCGAGCCTGGTCGGTCCAGTCGGTGATGCGGGCCGGTTCGGGTGGCGGCAGGGTGATGTCTGAGGACAGACCTGCCAGCGTTTCAGGCCGTTCGTTGATGATGCGCTGCAGCTGGTCAAGGCTGACTTGCAAGGCATTACGTGCCTGGATTTCATTCGCCGTGATCAGGTCAAGACGGGCCTGTGCTTCGTAGGTGTCGGCAATGGTGGCACTACCCAGTTCAAAGCCCTTGCGGGCGGCGTCAAGCTGGTTGCTGATGGCTTTCTTTTGGGCATCAAGGGTTTTCAGGGTGTCTTGCGCGGCCAGAACATCGAAGTAGGCTTGCGAAACGCGCAGCATCAGGTCTTGCCAGGCCTGCTGAACGGCGAGGTCGGCCGACTGAACCTGAAACTGTGATTGTTTCAGTTTTTGCCATTGCCCGATGTCGATGATGGGCTGGGTCAGGGTAACTGCCCATACTCCACGCCGTGAACTGCGGCTGTCGTCCAGGCTGGTGTTGCGGGTATTGTCAATTTCGGCGCCGGTACTGGCCGTAAGAAAGGGCAGCAGCAGCGCACGTGCCTGGGGCACTTTTTCTTGCGCCGCATTTCGGTTGGCCTGGGCTGACGCGTAAACCGGGTCGCGTTCAAGGGCCATTTGCCAGATTTGCCACAGACTGTAGGGCTGGGCTGTAGCGTGCCCGCCCCACAGCGCCAGCGCGGCGCCAATTGCCAGAAACCGTCGCATGCTGCGCATTCAGAACTTGAATTGAGGCTGTGCGGTGCCGCGCAGCGGCTTGATGACCGTGTCGAACAATGACTCGGTTTCAAAGCTGGCGGCGCTGGTGCGCGTAATGCGCCAGGCGGTCATGATGGGCAAGCTGCCGACGATGGCAACCATGCGTCCGCCAACGCACAACTGGTATTTCAGGGCATCCGGGATGGTCGGTACAGAGCCTGTCAGCAAGATGGCGTCGTATTCTGCAGTGCCCCAGCCCGCGTGGCCATCGCCAATTTCAATGGTAACTTTGCCGATATGCTCGCGCTGCAGGTTATCGGTGGCAAACGCCGCAATTTTGCTGTCGATTTCCACTGTGGTGACCTGTTGGGCCAGCCGGGCGAGCAGGGCCGCCTGGTAACCCGAACCGGTGCCGATTTCAAGCACGCAATCGGTGGGTTCGAGCAAAAGTTCCTGGGCCAGCCGCGCTTCCAGCTTCGGGGTCAGCATGGTTTCGTGTGAATCGATGGCATTGATGATCAGGGGCAGCTCGACATCCGAGAAAGCCAGCGCCTGCATGCCCTGGGGTACAAAACGTTCGCGCGGTACATCGAAAAGTGCCTGCAGCACGGTTTTGTCAAAGACATTCCAGGGGCGAATTTGCTGTTCGACCATATTGAAACGGGCTTGTTCGACGTTGGATAGACCTGTGACGTTCATGACATTCGATGCAAAAATAAAGTTGAACTTATTGTACCCATTCGGTGGCGGATGCGGCATGACTGCCGACGGCGCTCCTGCAATGCTGTTTTTACCACCAGGGGTGGAAATGGTGGACCGGGCCGTGCCCGTTACCCACCTGAAGCTCGTCGGCACGTTCAATGGCAGTTACCAGATAGGCCTTGGCGCGACGTGCTGCCTCGACGAAGTCGGGGGTTTGCGGCAGCAGGGCGGCCAGTGCGGCCGACAACGTGCAGCCTGTGCCGTGGGTGTTGCGGGTGGCAATGCGATGGCCCGGCAGCTCGATGAGTTTGTCGCCATCGTGCAGCAGGTCGATGGTATCGTTGCCGGGCAGGTGGCCGCCCTTCAAAAATACCCAGCGCTGGCCGTCGTCGTTCAGCAGGCGGCGCAAGCGTTCGGCCACGCGTCGCATTTCCTTGACGCTATCAACCGTGCCGATGTGCAGCAGTACGCCAGCCTCGGGCAGGTTGGGCGTAAGTACTGTTGCCAGGGGTAGCAGGCTTTCACGCAATTCATTAATGGCAGGTTTTTCAAGCAGGGCGTCGCCGCTTTTGGCAATCATGACCGGGTCGAGCACGATGTGAGCCGGTTTCCAGCGCGCGAGGCGTTCGGCCACCACCCGGGTTACGGCCTGTTGGCCCAGCATGCCGATTTTGACGGCGTCAATGCGCACATCGTCGAACAGGGTGTCGATTTGTTGCGCTACAAACTCGGGGGGGACGGGTGCAATGCCGGTGACGCCGCGCGTATTCTGGGCGGTCAGTGCCGCCACTACCGCGGTGCCGTAGGCCCCCAGCGCGCTCATGGCCTTGATGTCGGCCAGAATACCGGCCCCGCCAGAGGGGTCAACCCCTGCGATGGAAAGCGTATTCGGAATCATTATTTCCCCCGGGACTGGATCAGCCCTTCAGTGGGTGAGCTGGGGCTGGCCGCGTAGTACTTGCGCGGCATGCGGCCGGCCAGGAACGCTTCACGGCCCGCTTCTACGGCTTTTTTCATGGCGCTGGCCATGAGAACCGGGTTCTGGGCACCCGCAATGGCGGTGTTCATGAGAACGCCATCACAGCCCAGTTCCATGGCAATGGCGGCGTCGGAAGCCGTGCCAACCCCGGCATCGACCAGCACCGGAACCGTGGCCTGGTCAATGATCAGGCGCAGGTTCCAGGGGTTGAGAATACCCATGCCCGAACCGATAAGCGAAGCCAGCGGCATGACGGCGATGCAGCCGATGTCTTCGAGCATGCGGCACTGGATCGGGTCATCGGTGCAATACACCATGACATCGAAACCATCATCGACCAGGGTTTTGGCGGCCTTGAGCGTTTCGGGCATGTTGGGAAAGAGGTTGTCGGCACTGCCCAGAACCTCGAGCTTGACCAGTGCGTGGCCATCGAGCAGTTCACGCGCCAGTCGTAGCGTACGCACAGCGTCTTCAGCCGTAAAACAGCCGGCCGTGTTGGGCAGGATGGTGAAGCGCGAGGGTGGCAGGAAGTCGAGCAGGTTCGGCTCGTTGGCGTTCTGGCCGATATTGGTACGGCGAATGGCTACCGTAACAATGTCAGCGCCACTGGCGTCAATGGCGTCGCGGGTTTCCTGGAAGTCTTTGTATTTGCCGGTGCCGACCAGCAAACGGGAGTTGTAGGTCTTGCCTGCAAGCGTGAAGATGTCGTTTGAGTTCATTCGTGGAAAGTGTGCAAGTTGGGGCTGGGCGGGCGAAATGGCCCGGCAAAGACGTCTATTGTAGAACCTGGGCGTGCTTCGTGTGCACCAGCGCGGGACCCACCCTCGCAAGTTACAATGGCGTCCGGAATTCCCTTTTTAATCAACAGGTCTCGCCGCGTGTCTTATCCAAAGTTGCCCTATCCCTTGTCTTCTTACACCCACGGTGCCGAATTTGTCCGGCGGCTGGCGTCTCGCATCCTGGTGCTGGACGGGGCCATGGGTACCATGATCCAGCAGTACAAGCTGTCAGAACAAGACTTCCGCGGGGCCCGGTTTGCCGATCATGGCAAAGATCTGAAGGGTGACAACGAGCTCTTGTCGCTGGTCCGACCAGACATCATTCTGGAAATCCATCGCCAGTATCTGGCGGCCGGTGCCGATGTCATTGAAACCAACACGTTTGGTGCCACCTCTGTTGCGCAGGGTGATTACGACTTGCCGGGGCTGGCCTACGAGCTCAACCTTGAGTCTGCCCGCCTGGCTCGCCAGGCATGTGAAGAATTCAGTACGCCAGATCATCCGCGTTTTGTGGCCGGGGCGCTTGGCCCTCAACCCAAAACGGCGTCCATTTCGCCCGATGTCAACGATCCGGGGGCTCGCAACGTAACTTTTGACGAATTACGGGTGGCGTACACCGAGCAGCTCGAAGGCCTGCTCGATGGCGGTATTGATATCGTCCTGATTGAAACCATCTTCGATACCCTCAATGCCAAGGCCGCCATTTTTGCGGTTGAAAGCGTGTTTGAAGCGCGCGGGGTCCGGTTGCCGGTCATGATTTCCGGTACGGTCACTGACGCGTCGGGTCGTATCCTGTCGGGGCAAACGGTCGAAGCGTTCTGGAATTCGGTGCGCCATGCCCGTCCGGTCACCATCGGTCTGAATTGCGCTCTGGGTGCTGCCCTGATGCGTCCGTACGTGGCCGAGCTGTCCAAAATCTGTGACACTTATGTGTGCGTGTATCCCAACGCCGGCCTGCCGAACCCGATGGCAGAAACCGGCTTTGATGAAACCCCCGATGACACTTCGTCGTTATTGCGCGAGTTTGCCACTGCCGGGCTGGTCAATATGGTGGGCGGTTGCTGCGGCACCACGCCAGACCACGTTCGCGCCATTGTTGAGCGAGTCAAAGACCTGCCCACACGCACGGTGCCCGAGATTCCGGTCAAAACCCGGTTGTCGGGCCTCGAGGCGCTGAACTTTGATAAAGATTCATTGTTCATCAACGTCGGAGAGCGTACCAACGTCACCGGCAGCAAAATGTTCTTGCGCCTGATCCGTGAAGAAAAATACGACGAGGCACTGGCAGTGGCGCGCCAGCAGGTTGAAAACGGGGCCCAGATCATCGACATCAACATGGACGAGGCCATGCTGGATTCGGTGGCATGCATGCGCCGCTTCCTGAATATGGTGGCTTCCGAGCCCGATATCTCGCGCGTTCCCATCATGATCGACAGTTCCAAATGGGAAGTGATCGAGGCCGGTCTGAAGTGTGTGCAAGGCAAGGCGGTGGTCAACTCCATTTCCATGAAGGAAGGGGTTGAGGCATTCCTCGAGCATGCCCGGTTATGTCGCAAGTACGGCGCTGCGGCGGTGGTCATGGCGTTTGACGAAAAAGGCCAGGCCGACACGCTGCAACGTCGTATTGATATTTGCGGGCTGGCCTACAAATTGCTGGTCGAAGAAGTCGGTTTCCCGCCCGAAGACATTATTTTTGACCCGAACGTGTTCGCGATTGCCACCGGTATCGAAGAGCATAACCATTACGCCGTCGATTTCATCGAAGGGACGCGCTGGATCACCGACAACCTGCCGCATGCCCGGGTCTCGGGTGGCGTGTCGAACGTCAGTTTCTCGTTCCGCGGCAACGAAGCCGTGCGTGAAGCCATCCACACGGTTTTCCTGTACTACGCCATCAAGGAAGGCATGACGATGGGTATCGTCAATGCCGGTCAGCTTGGCGTTTATCAAGATATTGACAAGCGGTTGCTTGACCTGATTGAAGACGTTGTACTCGATCGCCAGCAGCCGTTGGGCCAGGTTGATGCGGCCGACACGCGTACGCCCACCGAGCGTCTGGTCGAGTTTGCGGAAACCGTCAAAGGCTCAGGGGCCAAGAAAGAAGAAGACCTGAAATGGCGCGAGCAGTCTGTTGAAAAACGCCTGTCCCATGCGTTGGTGCATGGCATCACCACGTTCATTGTCGAAGACACCGAAGAGGTTCGCCAGAAAATTGCTGATCAGGGCGGTCGCCCCATTCAGGTGATTGAAGGCCCGCTGATGGACGGCATGAACGTGGTCGGTGACCTGTTCGGTGCCGGCAAAATGTTCCTGCCGCAGGTGGTCAAGTCGGCACGGGTGATGAAGCAGGCTGTGGCCCATCTGGTGCCGTTCATCGAAGAAGAAAAGCGCCAGATTGCCGCCGCCGGTGGCGATGTACGCGCCAAGGGCAAGATCGTCATGGCCACCGTCAAGGGCGATGTTCACGATATTGGCAAAAACATCGTTACGGTGGTGCTTCAGTGCAATAACTTCGAAGTCGTGAACATGGGCGTCATGGTACCGTGTGCCGAAATTCTGGCGAAGGCCAAGGAAGAAAACGCCGACATCGTCGGGCTTTCCGGTTTGATTACGCCCAGTCTCGAGGAAATGGCGTACGTGGCCTCGGAAATGGAGCGCGACGAGTATTTCCGCAGTCGCAAGATCCCCTTGCTGGTGGGCGGTGCAACAACTAGTCGTGTGCATACGGCCGTCAAGATTGCCCCCAACTACAGCGGCCCGGTCATTTACGTGCCCGACGCCAGCCGCTCGGTCGGTGTCGCCACCAATTTGTTGTCAGACCAGCGCCAGGTTTACCTTGATGATCTGGCCAAAGAGTATGACCTGGTACGCGAGCGCCATGCCAATCGCAAAGAGCTGCCCATCATCAGTATCGGGCAGGCGCGTGCCAACAAGCCGGCCATTGACTGGTCCTCGTATGTGCCGCCCCGGCCCAAGTTCATCGGTCGGCGCACGTTCAAGAACTACGATCTGGCTGAACTGGCCAACTATATTGACTGGACACCCTTTTTCCAGACCTGGAGCCTGTTTGGCCAGTATCCGGCGATTCTCGATGACAAGGTGGTTGGCGAGCAGGCCCGTAAAGTGTTTGCCGATGGCCAGGCCATGCTGCGCAAAATCATTGACGGTCGCTGGCTGACGGCCAACGGGGTGGTGGCGTTTTACCCGGCCAATACGGTTAATGACGACGATATTGAAATCTACACCGACGAAAGCCGTACCGAGGTGCTGCTGACCTGGCGCAACGTTCGCCAGCAGGGTGTCAAGCGGGAAGGCATTGACAACAAGTGTCTGGCCGATTTCATCGCACCCAAAGCGTCGGGTGTGGCCGATTACATCGGCCTGTTTGCCGTTACAGGCGGGCTTGGCATTGAAAAGCACGAAGCCGGGTTCGAGCGTCAGAACGATGACTATTCATCCATTATGCTCAAGGCGCTGGCCGACCGTTTCGCCGAGGCCTTTGCAGAGTGCCTGCATGCCCGTGTGCGCACTGACCTGTGGGGTTATGTGCCCGATGAGTCGCTGGACAATCAGGCCATGATCGACGAGAAGTATCAGGGTATTCGTCCGGCACCGGGGTATCCGGCCTGCCCGGAACACACCGTCAAGAAAGACATGTTCCAGGTACTGGATGCCGCAGAGATCCAGATGCAGCTTACGGATTCGTACGCCATGTATCCGGCGTCCAGTGTTTCTGGTTTCTATTTCAGTCACCCGCAGTCACAGTACTTCAGCGTCGGCACCATTGGCGCCGACCAGCTGGCTGACTATGTCCGTCGCAGCGGCCGTACTGAAGAAGAGGTGCGTCGTGCACTGGCCCCCATTCTGGGCAAGCAGTAAGGCATGACGGCCGACGCTGGCTCACTGGCGCCTGATCCGCCCGCGGGGCTGTCCAGGCGTCGTGCGCTGGGTGACTTTTTACGCAGCGTCAGGGCGCGTGTTACGCCGTCCAGTGTCGGGTTGCCGGCCGGGTTACGCCGTCGTACGCCGGGTCTGCGCCGTGAAGAAGTGGCCCAGTTGGCCGGCATCAGCATTACCTGGTACACCTGGATCGAACAGGGCCGGGACGTTACGGTGTCAGCCCAGGTCTGGGCGCGTCTGGCCAATGTCCTGCACATGACACGTGCCGAGCGACATTACCTGTTTGAGCTGGCTGAATGTGCCGACCCTGATCATGCCCGGGACGCGCCCAGCGAGTTGCCAGAAGGCTTGCAGGCCTGCGTAGACAGTATTAGTGTGCCGGCCTACATCATTGACCGGGCCTGGACGATGCTTGCCAGCAATGCGCCGTTGCGTCGCTTGTTCCGGGGCTGGCCGGGCCATGAGCCCGAGCCGAACCTGTTGCGTTACCTGTTTATTGATCCGGCCGCCCTTGATCTGGTGGTCGACTGGGAAACGCGTGCCCGACGTGTTGTGGCCGAGTTTCGTGCCGATACCGTGGCGCATACCGACGACCCGCAAATCAGCCAGCTGATCGACCTGCTGCGTTCGTCCAGCCCTACGTTTGAACACTGGTGGACACGTCAGACTGTCGTAGAGCGTGAAGGGGGGCGACGCGGTTTTCACCATCCCGACAGTGGTCGGGTGTTTTACCGGCAAATGACGTTCAGTCTGGCAGTGCGGCCCGACTGCAAGCTGGTGATGCTGATGCAAGATACGGGTTGATTCACCTCGATGCCAGCCAGTACCGCGTCTGGCAACGTGCAGTGTCCCCGTGGTCCTGGTGGCGTTCCGGGGTGTCATGATCGGCTATACGCCTGTTGGGCGTCAGTCTTTTGATGCGCTGTTTGCCCGGTTTTGAAGTTGTGCAGCGGCATTGGCCGGCAGTCTCAAAAACGAGAAAAATGACAAGGCGCAAAAGCCCCCGATGGTGATGAACCCCCAGGCAACATCAGCCTGGACCAGCGAGCTGGCACCTCGTGCGTTCATGCTCAGGTTCATGGCCAGCGCCGCACAACCTACCCCCAGGCTGACTCCCAGTTGCTGGGCCATGGCGGCAAAGGTGCTGGCCTTGCTCATTTGTTCCTGGCCCAGTTCGGCGTAGGTCAGAGTGTTCACTGCAGTAAACAGCAGCGAGCGAAATACGCCGCCAACGGCCAGAATGATAATCATCACCCAGAACGGTGTGGTGGTTTGAAACAAGGCGCACAGGGCGGTCAGGGTGCCGGCAATCAGGGCATTGAACATCAGTACCCGTTTGTAGCCAAAGGCCTCGATAACGCGGCTGGCAATGAATTTCATGACCAGTGCCCCGGCCGCGCTGGTGAAGGTAATCAGCCCTGCCGCAAAGGCCGACATGTCAAAGGCAACCTGCAGCAAGATGGCCAGCAAGAACGGGGTGCCCCCCACCATGAAGCGGCACAGGTTGCCGCCCAGAACCGAAATGGCAAACGACGGAATACGCAGCAGGCTCAGGTCAAGAATGGGGTGAGGGTGGCGGCCCGCATGCCAGACATACAGCAACCCGCAGGTCAGGCCTGTGCCAATCAGTGTCAGGGTTTGTGTCAGCGAGGCACGCGCGTTGCCTGTTGACTCAAACCCCCAGACCAGTGCGGCCAGCGCAACACCGCTAAGCATGAAGCCGGCCCAGTCCAGCGGACGGGCGTGTGAAGGCAGATCGGCCCGGATGTATTTCAAGGTCAGGTAAATGCCCAGCCCCCCGACAGGGATGTTGATCAGGAAAATCCAGTGCCATGAGGCATAAGTGACCAGAAAACCGCCCAGTGGCGGGCCCATAATGGGGCCCAGAAGCGCGGGCATGGCCAGAAACGACATGGCTTTGAGCAAGTCTTGCTTGGGTGTGCGCTGCAGCATGATGATGCGCCCCACCGGCACCATCATGGCCCCGGCCATACCCTGGAACAGTCTGGCGATGACCAGTTGTTGCAGGGTTTGCGACAAGGCGCAAGCCATTGACGCAACCGAGAACAGCACAATGGCAATGATGAAGACCCGGCGTGCGCCAAAACGTTCGCCTGCCCAGCCACTGATCGGCACGAATACCGCAAGGGCCAGCAAATAGCTGGTAATGGCTACGTTCATGCTGACCGGTGTGGTGCTCAAGGCCTGTGCCATGGCCGGAATGGCCGTAGCCACGACCGTGGCATCGAGCATTTGCATGAACAGGGCACACCCGACGATGAACGGAATCATGCGGATGGCCGCACGCTCGCGGTCAGACAGGTGAGGAGATGGGTTGCTGCGCATGGGTAGATTCTAACTTTACCCGGCTGAAGTAAAATCAGGGGTTAACGGCAATGTTGCCAACCCCATTTTAGCGAATCAGTGCCATGGCCAAAAACTACGAATCTGAAATCACCCGGTTTCTGAAGCAATACAAAGAGCAGCACCCCGATGTCGAACAGCGCCAGCGCGAAGGGCGTGCCCGGTTGTGGGACAAAAACCTTGATGCCGAACTGCAAGAACAGTTCAAGGCGGGTCGTGTGCAGCAGTCGCCGTACGTCTACCAGACCCGGTAATACCCCATGTCGTCATCGGGCAAGGCCGATCCAGACCTGTCGGCACTGGTAGCGCCGGTAGTTGACACTACTCCCGATGTCATCGATCACGTGGCACTGGCCCGCCTGTATGGCGAGCCCCTGTTTTCGCTGCCGCAAGACCTGTACATACCGCCTGATGCCCTTGAAGTGTTTCTGGAAACCTTCGAGGGCCCGCTTGACTTGCTGCTTTACCTGATTCGAAAGCAGAATTTCAATGTGCTCGATATCCCCATGGCCGAGGTGACGAAGCAGTATCTGTCGTATGTCGACCAGATCCGCACTCACAACCTCGAGCTGGCTGGCGAATACTTGCTGATGGCCGCGTTGCTGATCGAAATCAAGTCGCGCATGCTGTTGCCGGTAAAAAAAGCCGATACCGGCGAAGAGCCTGACGACCCGCGGGCAGAACTGGTGCGTCGCCTGCTCGAATACGAGCAAATGAAGCTTGCAGCGCAAAAACTGAATGCGCTACCGGTGCTCGGACGTGATTTTCAGCGGGCCCAGGCCCTTATGGATATTCGCTTTGAGCGCATGTTGCCCGATGTCAGCCCGGACGATTTACGGCAGGCCTGGGCCGATATTCTCAAGCGTGCACAGTTGAATGCCCATCATAAAATTACCCGCGAACAGTTGTCGGTTCGCGAGCACATGAGCAAAATCTTGCGGCAATTGTCGGACGTCAGGTTTCTTGAGTTTACGGAACTGTTTAGCGATGCCATCCGCCAGGGCCTGGGTGTGCCTGTTATTGTTGTTCATTTTCTGGCCATGCTTGAACTGGCCCGCGAATCGCTGCTTGAAATCACCCAGGCCGAACCCTATGCCCCCATTTACGTGCGTCTGGCGTATATTCGCGCCGTCGAATAACGCCCGCCCAACGGAGACCTTTTTTGAAAGTCGTTCACACTATTGAAGAATTGCGAGATCAGCTGCGTGGCCAGTTGCGCGTTTCATTTGTGCCCACCATGGGTAACCTGCATCAGGGCCATTTATCGCTTATGAAGCTGGCGCGTCAGCATGGTGACCCGGTGGTTGCCAGCATTTTTGTGAACCGTCTGCAGTTCGGGCCCAATGAAGACTTTGACCGGTATCCGCGCACGCTTGAGGCCGATATTGAAAGGCTCGAGCGCGAGCGTGATGTGTATGTGCTTTTTGCCCCGCTTGAAAAAGAAATGTACCCCGAGCCGCAAAGTTACCAGATCCTGCCTCCGCCAGATCTGGGCGGTATTCTCGAGGGTGAGTTCCGGCCAGGCTTTTTTACTGGCGTCAGTACCGTGGTACTGAAGCTGTTCTCGTGTGTGCAGCCCCAGGTGGCCGTATTCGGTAAAAAAGACTACCAGCAGCTGATGGTAGTGCGGCAAATGTGCCGCCAGTTCCAGCTACCCGTCAAGATCATTGCCCATGAAACCGTTCGCGATGCTGATGGCCTGGCCCTGTCGTCGCGCAACCGCTATCTGTCTGAACACGAGCGTGCCGAGGCACCGCAGCTGTATGCATGCCTGCAAGGTATTCGCACCCGTCTGCTGGCCGGTGCCAGCAACCCCGACGAGCTGACCCAAGAGGCTGCCGCGTTTTTGACGACACGGGGGTGGGATGTTGATTACCTGACCTTGCGTCGCCAGCGTGACCTGTGTGCCCCGACGTCTGATGAAATCAAGAGCGCCGAGCCACTGGTTATTCTTTCGGCCGCAAAGCTGGGCGTAACCCGTCTGATTGATAACCTGGAAGTCTTCTAGGGCGCTGTCGCTACAGCCCCCGGCTTAAAAACGTCACAATCCTTCCTGCAGGGGTTGTGGCGTTTTGTCTATTGCGGGTTTCCATATTGTGGTTTTTACCCTGTCAGATCTGTCAGGCGACGAAAGTATGGCGTTATGGAACAATCGGCGCACATTACAACAGAACAGGAGACCACAATGATTCATACTGATTATCTTGATCGCCCTTTGTCTGTCTTGACACCCCGCGAGCGTGATGTGATGCACTACGTCGCTTTAGGTACGGCCAACAAGGTCATTGCCGAAGAGCTGGGGGTATCGCGGCGCACGGTTGAAGCGCACCGCGCACGGATTTTCCAGAAACTGAAAGTTCGTAATGCCGTAGAGTTGGCGCGGCATGTGGTGCTGACCTTGCACGAGCCGCGCCAGGGCATTTAAGGCCGGCAGTTCAGTGCCGGGCTGTTGGCCAGTTCGTTAATACCATCGACTTCGGCCTGGCGTGTCAGGCGGTAGTCGAGGGTTGGCCGGATAGTGTTGATCGTATCAATGCGCAGCACATTGTCGGTCATGAATGTCAGGCGTGCCTTGGCGGCCTTGCCGTCGGTTTCAAGAATGACGCGCCAGGGGTTGGTGCCGACAACAGACCAGCAGCCTTGTTCTAGTGTGGTGACCGGGTTGGCGCCGTCAAGCTGCACCGTTCGGGCGCGCCATTGGCCATTAGGTGCCATGGTCAGGGTAATGCGTGTGGCGGGGCAGTTCTGGCGGCCGTCAAGCAGGCACGGTGTTGTGCCCAGAAAAGTTTTGGCCTCGCGCAGGGGGCGAATTGTTGCCGGCAAGGCCGCCCCTGTGTCGGGGGCATTGGCGGGCACAGGCGCCGTCGTGGCGTTGGCCGTATCGGCGGCGGGCTTTTCCTGGGTAGTGCCAAAGCCCAGCTGCAACTGTGAAGGCGCACGCTGCATGGTGCGACCCTGGGCCTGGTGTTGCGCATCGCTAAGGGTGGATTCTGGCCCGGTTTCGTAGTAACCCGGGGTTTGCTGTTTGGCGCAACCGGCGGCAATGAAGGCACTGGTAACGATAGCGGCCAACATGGCTGGGCGCAAGGCATGCTTTTTGGGGGCGGACATGGTGATGTTCCATCAAGAATTCGGATCAATGGCTATTCTACGCAAGTATCTGGATGGCAGTAATCCCCTGGATCAGATAGTGCCGGGCCTGACAGCATGGTCTGCCCCTGACATCATGCTTTGGTTCATGTGTGGGGTCTTGTTTGGTTTGGCGGTTTATGGCCTGGGCTGTTTGTATACGGCTCGGGTAGTGCGTTTGTTCGGGTTGCCCTCGCTGGCTGGTTTGCCGGTGTATGGCTCCGGTCTGGCTGCGTTTGCATGGGCCGGTATGGGTGCGATTGTCCTTGGCCTGATGGTGTTGCGGGCTGACGGGGCACTGCCCATGCTGGTCAGTCTGGGTGTGTGCGGGGTGCTGGGCGTATTGGCCCTTGTCGACTGGCGCACCGGCTATTTGCCAGACGAACTGACCTTGCCGTTGTTGTGGGCAGGGTTGTGCTGGTCCTGGTTGGGGTTCGGGGTTCCGCTGGTGCAGACGGTGGGGGGCATCATCGTGATATGGGTTTTCCTGGTAGTGGTGTTTCGCAGCTACCTGTGGTTGCGCCAGCAAGAGGGTATGGGGTGGGGAGACCTCAAGCTGGCTGCAGCCCTTGGGGCCTGGGTCGGGTTTCCTGCCGTATCCGGGGTCTTGCTTGTGGCCTGCTTTTTTGGTGTGGCACTGGCGCTGATGCGCACCGGTTTTCGGGGTTTTGAAAGCGCTTTTCCGTTCGGGCCTTGCCTGTCTCTGGCCGGTGTGCTGTTTCTGGTGGCGTTACCGACCTAAAATGGTGCAAATTTATCCAACGGATACCCGATATGCTGAAAATTGGTTTGACCGGGGGCATCGGCTCGGGCAAAACACGTGTTGCCGATCTGTTTAACGAGTGGGGGGCCAGTGTCATTGATACCGATGTCATTGCCCATGAACTGACGGCACCGGGTGGTGCGGCCATGCCGGGCATCCGCGCGGCGTTTGGCGATGCGGCCGTGACGCCTGACGGGGCGCTTGACCGTGCAGCCATGCGCGAAATTGTTTTTCATGACTCGCGGGCGCGGTCGCGCCTTGAGGCCATTATTCACCCACTGATTGCCCAAGAGGCGCTGGCGCGTGCGGCCAGGGCCACCGGGTGCTACCTTGTTTTTGTGGTGCCGTTGCTGGTAGAGTCAAAACGTTGGCTGAACCAGGTTGACCGGGTGTGCGTGGTCGATTGTGATCCTGACACCCAGGTTGCGCGGGTTCAGCAGCGCAGCGGGCTGACGGCCGATGCCGTTAGGCGTATCATGTCGGCACAGGCCAGTCGGGAAGCGCGGCTGGCCGTGGCACACGATGTGGTGCTCAACGATGGCACCACTACGCCCGCGCAACTTCAACAACGCGCCTGGCAGCTCCACGAGCAATGGTGTGCCTCGGGGCCACAGGTAAAAAAATAAGGTAGCTGGTTCAGTGATTTTGTACGAATATCCCTGCAACGAACGGGTTCGATCCTTGCTTCGGGTCGAGCATCTGTTTGGGCGGTTGTTTTTCTTCGCCGGCCAGGAAGACGTCAATCACCATCAAATCGCCATGGCGACGCTGTTCGATTTGCTCGATGTGTGTGACCGTACCGATTTGCGCGGTTCGGTACTGCAAGACCTCGAGCGTCAGCGTGCAGCGCTGTCTGCCTTGCGTGAACACCCCGGGGTAGACGGCGCTACCGTTGATAAAACACTCGCCGACATTGAAAAGGCTACGGTTGATCTTGCCCACCAGGGGCGTATTGGTCAGGTGCTGCGCGATAACGAATGGCTCGCCAGCCTGCGTGGGCGCCTTACTGTGCCGGGTGGGTCGTCTCCGGCCGATATCCCGTCTTATTACGCCTGGCAAATCAAGCCGGTTCAGGTGCGCCTGAACGATTTGCAGCACTGGATTGCCCCATTCCGCCCGTTGTATAACGGGCTTGCGCTTATCTTGCGGCTGCTGCGCGAATCTGCCCACCCGGCAGACGTCCAAGCTGAGCAGGGCTCGTATCAGGAAATGCTGGCAGGCAAGTCCTTTCAGTTGTTGCGGGTATGGGTTGATCCGGCCTTGGGTGTGTTTCCCGAAATGAGCGCCAACAAGTACGTTATCTGGGTTCGGTTCTCCATGCAAGACAACGAGCTCAAACCCATTTCCGTTACCCGGCGGGTACCGTTTCGCCTGTCGCGCTGCAACTTGTAGCGGTTTGTCTCTCTTTCCTGTCACGTAATTGTTGCGTTCAATTTCAGAATGCGTATTGATTCGCGCGTTCAGGGTTGATTCTGGGCGAGAATAGCACTCAATCAATTTACCTACTCTACGGATACGACAGGAGCAGTTCATGTCGAAATTGCGCGATGACGGCGGGTCGCTGAAACGCAAGGGGCTTTGGGCCCTGGCTGT